>CACGRD010000016.1 GCA_902575375.1 uncultured Alphaproteobacteria bacterium | reverse complement strand
CAAGATCAATATAATATTTTAATGTATATTTTTTCTCATTTGGATCAGTTACATCATTTGTATAACAGATAGTTCCTTCACAAATTTTATTTTGATTGCGTACTTCATCAATTGCAACACGCATATTATCAATTAGATTTAATGAGTCAAAAACTCGGAATACATCAATTCCAGCTTCTGCTGATTGTTGAATGAAATGTTTAACTACGTTATCTGGATAATTTTTATATCCAACAGCATTAGATCCTCTAAAGAGCATTTGTTTAAGAAGGTTAGGCGCCCTTTTGTTTAATCTTGCTAATCTATCCCAAGGATCCTCTTTTAAAAAACGCATCGATGTATCGAAGGTTGCACCGCCCCAACATTCTAATGAAAACAAGTTGCTTAGATTTTCACTATAATATTCAGCAATGTTAATAAGATCATCTGTTCTCATTCTTGTAGCAAGAAGTGATTGGTGTGCATCACGCATCGTTGTGTCAGTAATTAGGGTGTATGGTGTTTCTTTTATTTTTTTTGCAAATTTTTCTGGACCTAAAGTTTGTAAATCCCTTACATAATTATTTTTTTCACTTTTAGTGTTTGAAATAGGAATTTGAACTTCTACGGTCGAATTATTACTGACTCTTCCAGATACATCATTGTGTCCATTTACAATTATATTCCCAAGATAAGATACAATTTTTGATGCTCGATCTTTTTGCGGATTATAAGCATAGAGCTCTTTTTTAGTATCCACAAAATTGGTATTATAATTTCCTTCAAGGAAATCTTTGTTTATAAGAGACTCAAGAAATACTAAATTTGTTTTAACACCTCTAATTCTAAATTCTCGTAAAGCCCTATCCATTCTTTTAATACAGTCGTCTTGATGCTTTGCCCAAGTTGTTACTTTTACAAGTAAAGAATCATAATACGGTGTGATGATCGAACCTGAAGAAGCATTTGCTGCATCTAGCCTCACTCCAAAACCAGCGGCTGATCGGTAAGTCATTATCTTCCCATAATCTGGCATAAAATTATTAAGCGGATCTTCGGTAGTAACTCTACATTGAATAGCAAATCCATTTAGATGAATGTCTTCTTGTTTAGGAAGAGCTGGATGATTGCCAATTTTTTCACCTTCTGCAATTTTAATTTGAGCTTTTACAATATCAATACCAGTTACTTCTTCTGTTACTGTATGTTCAACTTGAATTCTTGGGTTAACTTCAATGAAATAAAATTCGCCAGATTTTTTATCAAACAAAAATTCAACAGTTCCTGCACCAAAGTATTTAACTTGTTTTGCAATTTTAATGGCAGCGTTACAAATTTCTTCTCGAGTTTTATTTTCAAGAAAATGTGCAGGTGCTCTTTCAATAATCTTTTGATGCCTTCTTTGAAGAGAACAATCTCTTTCAAAAAGATGTATGATATTTCCGTGTTTGTCACCTAAAATTTGAACTTCAATGTGCGCAGCATCTTCTAAAAATTTTTCTATAAATACTTCATCTTTTCCAAAAGCTTTTAGTGACTCACTTTGAGCAGTTGTAATTTGATCTATTAATTCATTGCTTGATCTAACAACACGCATTCCTCGACCGCCACCACCCCAACTAGCTTTAACAATTACTGGGTAACCAATTTTCTCAACTTCTTTTTCAACACTTTTTAAATTTTTTTTTGTTACAAGAACAGACGGAACGGTGCCTACCTTTGCTTCTTCCGCAACTTTTTTAGCTTCAGTTTTATTTCCAAATCTTTTTAATATTTCTTTGCTAGGTCCAATAAATGTTATGTCATTTTTTTCACACTGCTCAGCCAGTTCAGGACTCTCAGATAAAAATCCATAACCTGGATGGATAGCATCAACCTTTGCATCTTTAGCAATTTTAATAATCGAGTCTATGTCCAAATATGCTTGAATTGGACCTTTACCTTCACCTACTAAATAACTTTCATCCGTTTTAAATCGGTGAATAGCAAAACGGTCTTCTTTAGAATAAATAGCGGCTGTTTTAATACCAGACTCTTCAGCAGCTCTAAAAATTCGAATAGCAATTTCACTTCTGTTTGCTGCTAAAATTTTACCAATCTTTTTCATCAAGCCACCATTAAATAAGGATTATTACTTAATATTTTTTCGGGGATGCATCTATATGTTCCTTACTAAATTAGCAAGAGATCAAAGGAATTTAGCCATTTTTTAGGATTTGGAAGCAATTATAAATTGATAATAAAGTGCAAATTATCGATTTAATATCTGTGCACATATGTCCCTTTATCAGAAAGGTTATTTTATATTAATGTCAAATTATGAATTCATTAAATGAAAATATAAGACCTTATCAAAGCTGTTCTAAATCAGTTTTTTTAGTTTTAGGAATTATTTTTATAAGTTGGATTTCATTATTCTCTATTTTTCTTATTGTACAAGGTGCATGGCCTGTATCAATATTTCTTGGACTTGAATATCTGATAATTTTTTATTTAGTCCGTTTATATTTCAAAGAAAAAAATATTAAGGATGAAATTAACATTAATCAAAAAGAAATATCTATAAGAAAATATAAAGGTGATAAACTTTTACATTCATCAAAATTCAGCACTTATTGGTCCAAAGTTTTTTTTACAAAATTTAAAAACACTTCCAAGTTATCAATAAGAGAATCAGATAAAGAAACTGAAGTTGCAACTTTCTTGCATGCTGATTTGAAGGAAAATTTGTACTTAAGAATTAAAAGACAATTAAGTTATTATTAAAATAACAAATCATTCATATTGAAAAGACCTGTTTTCTTTTTAGAAATAAAGATAGCTGCTTCGATGGCTCCATCTACAAAAATTGATCGGTTATTAGCTTTATGAACTAAATCAACTCTATCATTGGTACCAATAAAACTTACAGTATGTTCGCCTGCAATTTCACCGCCTCTTGTAACAGAAAAGCCAATGTCACCTTTTTTTCTAGATGATAGTTTTTTTGTACGATCTAAAACTTTTGATTTATTTAATTTAGTTTTTCTTCCATCAGCTGCATATTCACCCAGAGATAATGCAGTTCCGGAAGGAGCATCTTTTTTATGTTTATGATGAGTCTCTGCAATTTCAATATCATAATCAGTATCTTTTAAAGCTGATGATGTTTGTTTTACTAAGTTAAATAGTAAGTTAACGCCCAAACTCATGTTAGAAGACATGAGTATAGGTATTTTTTTAGAATAACTTTTTACTTTCTTTTTTTGTGCATCCGTCATTCCGGTTGTGCCAATAACAACTGCTGTTTTATTTGCAGATGCGAGCTTAAGATTATCTAAAGTAGACTCAGGTGTTGTAAAATCAATCATGACATTTGAAACTTTGATTAACTGAGCCGCATTAGCTGTAACTAATTTTGCTGAGTGTATACTTGAAACTTTGTTTAAAGGCTTGTTTATATCTTTATGTTTTTTGTGTTCAAAACCACCGACAAATTCTAAATTTTTATTTTGTAAAATTTGTTTCGATATTTCCTGACCCATTCGGCCAAGACAACCTGCAACTGCTATTTTAATTTTTGCCATAAAAACTTCTTATACTTTGGTGATTGTAAGTTGAAAAGAAATTAAGTTAAATCTTCCCAGACTTCTTTTAATTTTGAGAAAAAACCTTGTGATTTTGGACTGTGTTTTTTTGAGGTTCCTCCTTCATTTTCGAACTCTCTCAAAATATCTTTTTGTTTGCTATTTAGGTTGACTGGTATTTCAACATTAGCTTGCACATACATATCTCCGCGTCTGCTTTGTCGAAGTATACTCATTCCTTTGCCGCGTAGTCTAAATTGTGTTTCAGATTGAGTTCCAGCTGGTATGTTAAGTCTGGCTTTTTTTCCTTCTATAGTTGGTACGTCTATTTCGCCACCTAGAATAGCAGTAGTGATTGAAATTGGTATTTCACAAAATAAATTTTCTTCTTCTCTTTCAAAGAGTTTGTCCTTTTGAACTTCAACAAAAATATACAGATCCCCATTTCCTGCACCTCTTTCACCAGGCTCTCCCTCACCGGCTATTCGAATTCTTGTACCTGTATCAACACCAGCAGGAATAGTAACAGAAATTGTTTTTTGTTTTTTTATATTTCCAGTTCCAGAACATTTAAGACACGGATTTTTTATACTTGAACCCTCTCCGCCACAGGTAGGGCATGGTCTTTCAATAGAAAAAAATCCTTGTTGTGATCGAACTTTTCCTGCACCACCACAAGTAGAACAAGTACTTGGTCCAGATTTATCTACACTTCCAGTTGCTGCACAAGCATCACAGCCAACGTATGTAGGTATTCTTATTTGTGGTTTCTTTCCAGTGAAAGCTTCAAATAGTGAAACGGACATATTATAACGAAGATCACTTCCTCTTTGGGGCCCTCGTCTTCTTGATGATTGTGCTCCAAAACCTCCGCCAAAGAACTCTTCAAAAATATCAGAAAAGCCGCCTGCAAAATCTCCAAAACCTTGAGCTCCACCCATGCCGCCTTGTTTGAAAGCATCGTGTCCATATTGATCATACGCTGATCTTTTTTCTGAGTCTTTTAGAACTTCATAGGCTGCAGCAGCTTCTTTGAATTTTCTTTCAGCAGTTTTGTCATCCTTGTTACGATCAGGATGATATTTCATGGCTTGTTTTCTATAAGCTTTTTTTATTTCATCATCACTAGCATTTCGTTGAACACCAAGTATCTCATAGAAATCTTTATCAGCCACATCTCCTCCTTATAAAAATTATGGAGCGTTAATCTTTTTTATCTTCGTCTACTTCTTCAAATTCAGCGTCTACAACCTTTTCATCTTTTGTATTATCAGCTGATGGTTCAGCACCAGATGGATCAGGTTGAGGTCCAGCACCTTGAGGGTTTTGTTTATAAATTGCTTCACCCATTTTAAGAGATGACTGAACAAGCGCTTCAGTTTTAGATTTTATAGCTTCTAAATCCTCACCGTCTTTTACTTTCTTGAGCTCTTCAATATCTTCTGTGATTTTATTTCTATCAGCTTCAGGAATTTTATCTCCGTGCTCTTTTAAGTTCTTTTCAGTTTCATTTATTAAACTATCGGCATGGTTTCTAGTATCAACAGCTTCTCTTTTCTTTTTATCAGCCTCAGCATTTTCCTCTGCTTCTTTAACCATTTTTTCAATCTCTTCATCTGACAGTCCGCCAGAAGCCTGGATCTTGATTTGTTGTTCTTTACCGGTTGATTTGTCTTTAGCCGAAACGTTTACAATACCATTTGCATCGATATCAAAAGTTACTTCAATTTGAGGCATTCCTCTTGCGGCAGGTGGAATACCCACTAGGTCAAACTGACCTAGTAATTTGTTATCAGCAGCCATCTCTCTTTCACCTTGAAAAACTCTAATAGTTACTGCACTCTGATTATCTTCAGCTGTAGAAAATACCTGGCTCTTCTTAGTTGGGATAGTTGTGTTTTTATCAATAAGTTTTGTAAATACACCTCCAAGTGTTTCAATACCAAGTGATAAAGGTGTAACGTCAAGTAGTAGTACATCTTTGACATCACCTTGTAATACTCCTGCTTGAATTGCAGCACCAGATGCAACAACTTCATCTGGGTTAACCCCTTTATTAGGTTCTTTACCAAAGAAGTTTTTTACTATTTCCGTTACTTTAGGCATTCTTGTCATACCACCGACCAAGATAACATCATCAATTTCAGCAGCTTGTAATCCAGCATCTTTGAGTGCCATTTCGCAAGGTTTTAAACTTTGGTTTAAAAGTTCTCCTACAATAGCTTCAAGTTTTGCTCTCGATAATTTAATCGTTAAATGTTTAGGACCAGATTGATCAGCTGTTATGAATGGTAAGTTAACTTCTGTTTCGGTTGAGCTTGATAATTCAATTTTTGCTTTCTCAGCTGCCTCTTTCAAACGTTGAAGAGCAAGTTTATCTGATCGTAAATCAATACCATTATCTTTTTTGAATTCGTCAGCGAGGTAATCAATAATTTTAAGATCGAAATCTTCACCACCAAGATGCGTATCACCATTGGTTGATTTAACTTCAAAAACGCCATCGCCTATTTCTAAGATAGAAATATCAAATGTACCTCCACCGAGATCGTAAACAGCAACTGTACCTGTTTTCTTTTTATCTAAACCATATGCTAACGCTGCAGCTGTAGGCTCGTTAATAATTCTTAAAACTTCTAGTCCAGCTATTTTTCCAGCATCTTTTGTTGCTTGTCTTTGAGCGTCATTAAAATATGCAGGAACTGTTATAACTGCTTGTGAAACAGTATCTCCTAAATAAGACTCTGCTGTCTCTTTCATTTTTTGTAAAATAAATGCACTAATTTGACTTGGGCTATATTTATCTCCACGTGCTTCTACCCAAGCATCACCATTATCACCTTTTACGATTTTATAAGGTACTAGTCCGCTGTCAGACTTAACAGCTTCATCCTCAAATGTTCTTCCGATTAATCTTTTTATGGCAAATAAAGTATTTTCAGAATTAGTTACTGCTTGTCTTTTAGCTGATTGTCCAACAAGTTTTTCTTTTGTGTCACTGAATGCTACCATTGAAGGAGTTGTTCTTCCGCCCTCAGAGTTTTCAATTACTTTTGCTTCCTTACCGTCCATTACTGCAACGCAGGAGTTTGTAGTACCTAAATCAATACCAATTACTTTTGCCATATTTTTTGTCCTCTTTACTAAATTAATTACCAATCAACATTGGCTACATTAGATATGGGAAAAAAGTTTTAAAATACAAGGATGTTTAGGATATATATTAAAAAAACAAGTAATTTACGGGTTTTTATGACTTTTCTTTACTCTTATTTTCAGGATTGTCTTCTTCTTTTTCTTCTGTAGGTTCTTCTGTTTTAGCGACTGGTTTTTTGGAAACTCCAACCATAGCTGCTCTAAGTAATCGGTCATGCATTATATAACCGGATTGGACTTCCTGTACTACAGTTCCTTCTTCAACTTCATTATTTTCAACTTCCATCATTGCTTGATGAAAATTATGGTCAAATTTTTGATTTAAAGTTTCAATTTTTTTGACTCCATGTTTTTCAAGAGTACTTTTGTATTCTTTAAGCACCATTTTTAAACCATCGATAAGATTTTTTATGCTTTCTGGATGATTTTCATCTTCTGGTAAAGCATCTAGCGCTCTTTCTAAATTATCTCCTGGAGATAGAATATCTCTTGCTAAATTTATACTACCAAATTTTATCGTTTCAACTTTTTCTCGTTCAAATCTTTTTCTAAGATTTTCCATTTCAGCAAGTAACCGAATTTTTTCTTCTTTTAGTGTTTCTATTTCCTTTTCTAAACTATCTCCTTCTGTATTTTCATCTTCAGTTGTCTCTTCTGAATCTGTTTTTTCTTTACTATCATTATTATCTTCTTCGTTGTCAATATTCTCAAAATCAGTTTCTTTAATTTCTTCTTGTTGGTTATCTTCTTTTTTTTGTTCAACCATTAATCAATCACCTTTCCAATAATTTTTGATGTGTAATCAACAAGAGGAACTATTTTAGAGTAGTTTAGTCTTGTTGGCCCAACCACACCTATAGCTCCTATAATTTCTTGATCATTATTTTTATATGGGGCCATTACCATAGAAAGACCAGAGTGTTTAAACAAAAAATTTTTAGATCCAATAAATATTTGAACCCCCTTTGCTTTTCCTGCCGTTTCTAATATATCTACAAAACTAGATTTTTTCTCAATTTCATCAAAAAGATTTCTGATTTGATCTAAATCTTTAGAAACAATTTCATCTTTTAATAAATTTGATTGACCATGTAGAAAAATATAAGGATTTTTACTATTAGGCTGAGCTTCAATAATACCTTGTTGAATTAATTTTGAAGAAATTGACTCTAACTCATTTTGTGAATTTTTTATTTCAGATTGAATTAGTCTCTTAATTTGTGAAATATTTTTATTTGTAAACTTTGATGTAAGATAATTGGAAGCCTGTATCAGTAATGAACTATTATATTTCCCATTATCTTCAATGATCCGGTTTTCTACTTCTCCATTCTCATAAGCAAGAATAAGCATTAATTGAGTAATATTAAGTCTTATAAATTCGACATGTTTTAAGTTTTTTTGAAATTTTGGTGCAATAACTATTCCTGCATAACTTGATAATCCAGAAATAGCCTTAGAAGCAACATCAAGTACCTCTTCATAAGATTTACCTTTTGTTAAACACTGTTGTTTAATGTTTTCTTTATCTGTTTTAGAAATTCTTCCAAACTCTAAAAGTCCGTCGACAAAAAACCTCATCCCTTTCTCAGTAGGCATTCTACCTGCTGATCTATGCGGGGCGTACAGTAGTCCTTCTTTTTGTAAATTAGATAAAATAGATCTGATTGATGCTGATGAAAGATTTAAACCTCCCATTTTCATAATAGTTTCTGATCCTGCTGGAGAGCCAGTTTTAAGATATGACTCAACTAATTTTTTAAAAATTAATTTTGATCTGTCATTAATTTGTGCATATACATTATCAGACATAAGAATTTTATTTAAAAATAATATTTATCTACTATTATTAAATTTATATGAGAAAAGATAGATCCTTCAATCAAATGCGCGAAATTTCATTTGAGAAGAATATAAATATGCATGCAGATGGTTCGTGCTTAGTAAAATTTGGAAATACACATGTCCTTTGTCTTGCAACAATTGATGAAAGAGTTCCTCACTGGTTAAAAAATACTGGGAAAGGTTGGGTTACTGCTGAATATGGTATGCTACCTAGGTCAACAAATACTAGAATGGACAGAGAGGCTGCTAAAGGAAAGCAGTCAGGTAGAACGCAAGAAATACAAAGATTAATTGGGCGTAGCTTAAGATCAATTGTGGATCTTTCAAATCTTGGTGAGCGTCAAATAAAAATAGACTGTGATGTAATTCAAGCAGATGGCGGGACAAGAACTGCCTCTATCAGTGGTGGTTTTATTTCTTTATATCTGGCAATAGAAAAGTTGAAGAATAATTACAATCTTCAAAAACCAATTATCAAAAATTTTATAGGGGCAGTATCAACTGGAATAGTTGAAAATAAAGCAATATTGGATCTAGATTATAAGGAAGACTCCGAGGCTCAAGTAGATGCAAATTTTGTAATTTGTGATTCAGATGAAATATCTGAAATTCAGGTTACTGGTGAAGAATTTTTTTTCAATGATACTCAGTTTGCGGAAATGTTTTCACTAGCAAAAATTGGAGTTAAAAAGATAATTTCTAAACAAAAAGAGGCTTTGAAATAAATTGAGGAAATTATTTTTTTTTTCAAATAACAAAAATAAAATAATTGAAATTAAAAAAATTTTTAACAAATTTAATCTAGAAATTCTTTCATCAAATGACCTAAACATAAGTGAAGAGCCAGAAGAAAGTGGTCAAACTTTTGAAGAAAATGCAAAAATAAAATCAGACTATGGATTTTATAAAACTGGCATTCCTTGTTTTGCCGACGACTCAGGAATATGCATTGAAAGTTTAGATTGGAAACCGGGTGTTCTTTCAAAACGATTTTTAAATAATTTCAAAAGTATTGAAGCTTGCTTTGAAAGTATTATTAGAAGTACTAAAAAAAATAGTAAACGAAATGCTTACTTTAAAACTTCAATAAGCCTATCAGTAAAAGATGGTCAAAACGTAATATTTAACGGCCAAATTGATGGAAAAATTTCTGGACAAGCTAAGGGTAGATTTGGTTTTGGTTATGATCCAATTTTCATTCCTAAAAATTATAACAAAACATTAGCTGAATTAAGCACTAAAGATAAAAATGAAATTAGTCATAGGTCTATAGCTGTTACAAAATTGATTAACTTTTTAATTAATTAATTACAACAGAATTGCCGTTGTCTATCTTTAATATGTTAAGATCTCTTTCGATCATATTATTTTTAAAATAAAAATTTCCATCAACACCATTAAATTTTTTATTAGGATTATTTAATAGTTTTAATACATCATCAAACTTGTAATCTTTTGAGTAAATGAAATTAATTAAACCTATTAAATCATAAGGAAGTGTTGAGATTCTTAAAAAATCATCGCCATATATTTCGATATAATCATTAATTATGTTTATTCTTCTTGATTCGGGAATTCCTGGAAATATTGCTCCCTGTAAAGAAGGTTCATAGAAAAAAGTTTTATCATCTATTACTCCAGTCCCCATAAACTGTACAATATTAGGATCTATATCGTAGTAAGGTAGAAGAGGTGCAACCTGTAATAAATTCAAACCATAATCAGCAATCAAGATATGTGTAAAATCATAGTCACTTGTGGTTTTAAATCTTTCTAATTTTTTTAATCTTTTTATTGATTTTTCATCTTTTTTAGATGATAGAATTTGTTTTTGCCTTTTCAATTCATATTTTCTCAATTCATATTTTCCCAATTCTTTTATTGATTCTCTTACATTTGATAGTTCATCTTTATAAGAAGATCTGTTAACTAATATTGCTGAGCTTTCAAAAATTATATCATCAATTACACTGTTTATTAAATATCCATATTCATTTTCTGGATAAAGTAGCGCAACTTTCGCATCATCGCTTAAATATGACATAAGTTGTGAAAGTTCATTTTGTGGAAAAAAATTTATTAAATAAACACAATCTTTTGCTAGTGAAGATTTAGAAGAGAAGGAAAAAAATATTACTTTGTGAGCACAATAATTATTTAAAATCTTTGAATACTTAGATTGGATTGGGCCTAGAAAAATCTTACCTGGTAATAGATTTTTTTCTATAATTTCTTTTAAATCAATTTCATTTTCAAAATATTCTATTTGAATAACAACATCATTTATACCAAGATTATAAATTCCCAATTCATAAATATTCAAGAATTGTTTCATTGTTTTTTCATCATCTTCTTTTGCAAACAATGTGATAATTTCTTTATCTAAGACAACATCGTCTAAAATCTTGTTCTGCTCATTTTTTTTGTTATCTTTATTTTTAATTTCTTTTTTTTTACTTTCAGTATCAGATGATTTTTCAGAAATAGTTGTTTCTTGGTTGTTTTTTGAATCTTGTTTAGATAAATTTACTGGAGTACATGATATTATAAATATAAATATATACATAATGAATAATATTATTAGTGGTCTCTCAATTGTAGCAACACCTATTGGTAATTTAGATGACATAACTTATAGGGCTGTAAAAACACTTGAAGAATGTGATATTATTATTTGTGAAAATCCTAAACATTCTCTTAAACTACTAAATAAATTAGGCATTAAAAAGAAATTAATAGCCCTACACGATTATAATGAGCAAAAAATTATAGATCATATTAAGAGTTTATTAAAAAGTAAAAATTGTGTTCTAATTTCTGATGCAGGCTCACCACTTATTTCAGATCCTGGATATAACTTAGTACAATATTGTATTGCAAATAACATTAAAGTTACATCTATGCCTGGCCCATCATCAATTGTATCGAGTTTACAGTTATCCGGATTACCAATATCAGAATTTGCTTTTTTTGGCTTTGTTCCAAAATCTAAAAAAAAGATAGAAGATCTTGTTAAAAATATTTCTCAAGAAAAAAAAACATGTCTATTTTTTGTCTCAAGTCATAAGTTGATTGTTTTTCTAGATTGCTTAGAAAATATTGTAGGTGAAAGATCAATTTCAATATGTAAAGAACTTACAAAGGTAAACGAATTTGTTTTTAGAGGAACTCCAAACGATGTGAAAAATAAAATACTAGAGGATAAAGAAAATGTTAAAGGAGAGTTTGTAGCTGTTATTGATAGACTACCATCAAAAAATCATGATTTTGACAACATTGATTTATATAGTAAAGAATTGAAAAAAATGGCTACAAAATTTTCTTTGACCGACATCGTCGAAATAGTACATAAATTAACAAAAATTAATAAAAACAAAATTTACAAATGGTTGTTAAAATTGAAAAAATAGTTAAAATTTTATTTATTCCAACATTTTTGTTCATTGCGTCTATTAATTATGGATGTTCCCCAGCAAGCGTACTTGCTACAGGTGGTGGTAGTGCTTTAGTAATTGCTGAAGGAGAAAGGTCTTTTGGTACGGTGGTTGATGACGCAACCATTAAAGTTAATATTGCAGCAAAATTCCTTAATGCAGATAATAATCTTTTTGTTAATATAAATACAAGTGTTTTAGAAGGTAGAATTTTATTAACTGGTCTTGTTGATAATCAAGAAATTAGAATTGATGCAGTAAGATTAGTTTGGGAAGTTGAAGGGGTTAAAGAAATTATAAATGAAATAGAAATTGGGAATAGAGCAACTTTGAAAGACTATGCTAGTGATTTATGGATTAATACACAAGCAAGGGCTGTAGCTGCTAAAACTGTTGGGATCAAAGCAATTACATTTAATTTTGAAACTATCCAAGGTAAAATTTATATAGCGGGTATTACAGCGCGCCCGGACCTATTGGATGAAATGACTATCGCGCTTAAAAACATTAAGGGTGTTAATGAGATTGTTAACTATGTAATTATAAGAGACAAACTATAATTTATCTTAGGCTCCCAATTTTTTCTCCAGCTAAAATATGAATATGAAAATGTGGAACCTCTTGTCCGCCATCCTCTCCTGAGTTTGTTATCAACCTATAGCCTGTGTTTTCAATATTAATATTATTAATCACAAACTGAACACTCTTAAAAAAAGATGTAATATTTTCATTATCTGCATTTTTTAAAAAATCAGAAAAAGTTGTGGAAGGGAATTTTGGTATGCCTAAAATATGTATTTTCGCTTGAGGATTAATATCATTAAAAAACAAACTAAACTCATCTTCATGAACTTTATCACAAGGTATTTCCTTTCTTAATATTTTTGCAAAGATATTATTATTATCATACATTATGTTTTATTTTCGTTTTTCTAGTTCTTTATGAACTTCATTCATTGAAATTTTTTTGGACTTTAATAGAATTAATAGATGGTAGATTACATCTACAGCCTCTTCTATTGTTCTTTTTTTTGA
Organism: uncultured Alphaproteobacteria bacterium; assembly: GCA_902575375.1. Taxonomy (GTDB): domain Bacteria; phylum Pseudomonadota; class Alphaproteobacteria; order HIMB59; genus CACPNW01. The sequence goes on along the minus strand of CACGRD010000016.1, from coordinate 6,915 downwards.
TCCTTTCAGAAAATCTATGATCAACTCTGATGCTTCTTCCCCAAATTTTTGAGCTATTTTTTTTGGTCCCAATTTTAATAATTTATTTGTATAGGAGTTTTTTTTTCTACTTTTTACTCTGTTATCTATAATCTCATTTAAATCTTCAATTTTCATAAAATTTAATCTCTGATATTTATATTATTATCTTTTAAGTATTTCTTTACTTCTTTAATGCTAATTTCATTAAAATGAAAGACTGAGGCTGCTAATAAAGCATCAGCTTTACCTTTAACTATACCGTCATAAAAATGATCTAGAGCACCAACTCCTCCACTAGCTATAACAGGTATCTTTAAAAATTCTGAAACCTTACCTAAAAGTTCATTGTCAAAACCAGATTTTGTACCATCTTTGTCCATTGATGTTAGTAGAATTTCGCCAGCTCCTAGTTCTTGAGCTTTTTCTATCCAACTTAAAGCATATAATTCGGTTTTCTTAGTCCCACCATGAGAATAAACAAACCAATCATTATTGTGTTTTTTTGCATCAACAGCCACGACAATGCACTGGTTTCCAAAATATTCAGAAGCCTCTTTAATGATATTGGGATTTTTAATGGCTGCAGAATTTATAGAAACTTTGTCGGCACCAGCTTTAAGTAATGCTTGTATGTTTTCTATTGATGTAATTCCACCGCCAACTGTAAGGGGGATAAAAACCTCGTTTGCAGTTTTTTCAACTACATTGATCATAGTATCTCTATTTTCTAATGATGCACTAATATCTAAAAAACATATTTCATCAGCACCGTTATCAGAATAGTGTTTTGCTTGTTCAACAGGATCTCCAGCATCAATTAAATTTAAAAAATTGATACCCTTTACAACTCTTCCATCTTTGACGTCCAAGCATGGAATGATTCTTATTTTTACCATTTTAGTTTAGAATTTTTTGCGCTTCTACTAGATCAATCTTTCCTTCATAGAAAGATTTACCTGAAATTATACCTTCAATATTTTTTGTGTTTAGCTTTTTTAAATTTATTAGATCTGAGTAATCTGTTAAACCGCCTGCAATTATAATTTTTTTATTAAATTTTTTAATTAAGTTTATTTTTTTTATAAAATTATTTACAAAATCCAAATTTAAACCTTTTAGCATTCCATCATTTTGAATATCTGTAATTACATATCCTTTAATTTTTGAGTTAGTATAAATATCAAGAATATCTTGTATTTTCTTTCCTGAATTTTTATTCCACCCCTTTATCATTATGTTATCTTCAAAAATATCTAATGAAATATATATTTTATCAGCATAACTATTAGATAAAACTATAACTTCATTTGGTTTTTCAACTGACATTGAGCCAATAATTAAATTGTTTATTCCTACCTCAAAATATTTTTTTGCTAAATCTAAATTTCTAACACCGCCCCCTAATTGTATAGGTATTGAAATTGATTTTCTTATATTCTTTATTATTTCAAAATTAACATTTGATCTACCAAAAGCAGCATCTAGATCAACCAAGTGAAGTTTTTTACAACCAATTTTTTCAAAGTACATAGCTTGTTTTTCTGGGTCTTCATTGTAAACAATACTAGAACTATCTTTACCTTTAGAGAGTCTAACGCATTTATTGTCTTTTAAATCTATGGCTGGTATAATTTGCACTATAGATTTTTATAATAATAATAACCTTTTATAAAGCTTCCATTAATATAAGCATAATATGGGTTTTCACCCCACTTGGTATAATGTTTACCTGTAAAAAGTTTTATTGCTGCATCTTGTGTTTCTCTAACAGCTAGCTGCAAAGATTTGATATTGTCTTCTTTTGCAATTTGTTCAGTATGGTCAATCATTGTTTTGGCTAAACCATAACCTCTTGCCCATGGAGCAACAAATTGTCTTCTTATACGAGCAATATTTTTCCTAGACTCAATATTAGGAGCCTCATACGCCAGTTGAAGAGTTCCGGCTATAACACCGTTAAGTCTGCCAACAATAAGTTTGATATATTTATCATTAGATCTTTTAGTCCAATAATCTATTAAAATATCTCTTGTGGGAACTCTTAACCAACCAAAACCGCCTCCAGCTTTAATTGCTTGTTCTGTGATATTACAAAGATCTGCCAAATCTACATCTGTAAGTGTTTCAATATTATCAACTGAAATATTAATTTTTTCTTTTAATTGTGTAGACATGTTCATACTCCAATAAATTCTTTTAGTAAGTTTAATCCTTGGGAGGAACTTTTTTCAGGATGAAACTGCACGCCATATATATTTTCTTTTCCAACTATTGAAGTAAAATTTGTTCCGTACTTAGTTTCTGCCAAAATATTGTCTTTATCAGCACATTCGAAATAATATGAGTGAACGAAGTAATAGTCATTTTTAGTTGAGATTAAGTTATTATTTTTTGAATTTGTTGGTATTACCAAGTTCCACCCCATATGAGGAAGTTTCAAATTATCTCCTGGCAATAATTTAATTTTACCGTCTATCCAACCCAGGCCTTCATGATCTCCATTTTCTTCACTCTTCTTAGCTAGCATTTGCATACCAACACATATCCCCAAAAATGGTTTCTTTTTTATTAATGCAAACTCAGAAAGCTCATCAATCAATCCATCTGTTTTTTTTAAACCATTCATGCATGTAGAAAAGGCTCCTTGGCCAGGTAATACAATGTGGGTTGAATTTTTTACATCATTTAGTTTTTTTGAAATTAAAACATCAACCTCAATATTATAATCTTTTGCTATTTTAATAAAAGATTTTTGTGCAGACAAAACATTGCCTGAGCCGTAATCGACAATAGTGATCTTTTTCATTAAAAGTTAAAGAGTGCCTTTTGATGATGGTATGTTATCTTTTCTTCTGTTATCAATTTCGATAGCAAATCTTAAACTTTTGGCAAAAGCCTTAAAGCATGATTCAATGATATGGTGATTGTTTTGTCCGTACAAATTTTCGATATGTAAATTACATTTAGATTCATTTGAAAAGGCTTTAAAAAATTCATGGAATAGCTCAGTGTCCATTTCACCAATTTTTTTTAAACCAAGATTAACATTCCAAACAAGCTCAGGCCTTCCGCTTAAATCAATAACACATCTCGATAGGCATTCATCCATCGGAACATATGAAAAGCCATATCTATTAATTCCTTTTTTATCATCTAGTGCTTTGTTTATAGCTAAAGCAATTGCGTAAGCAGTATCTTCAACTGAATGGTGAAGATCAACATTAGTGTCTCCTTCACACTTTAAACCTATATCTATCAAGCTGTGATGGGATAATAATTCCAACATATGATTAAAAAAACCAATTTGTGTTGAAATTTTAGAATGGCCGACGCCATCTAAGTTAACCTCACAGCTTATATTGGTTTCTTTAGTGTTTCTCTCAACCTTACCTTTTCGCATTTTTGCCTAATATCAGTGAAATATGATTTATTCTAGGTAAATTACTTGATAAAAATAATTAAATAGCCATCTTATGAATGAATGGAAAAAAACATTATTAAATCAACAACTATTGTAGGAATTAGAAAAGATAATCTTGTCGTTATTGCGGGTGATGGTCAGGCTAGTCTTGGTAATACCGTAATGAAATCAAATGTAAAAAAAATTAGAAGGCTTGGTGCTGATGAAACTGTTATATCTGGTTTTGCAGGATCTACTGCAGATGCATTTGCTTTATTTGAAAGATTAGAGGGAAAATTAGATCAATATAAAAACCAACTTAAAAGAGCTTGTGTTGAATTAGCTAAAGATTGGAGAACGGATAGGTATCTAAGAAGATTAGAAGCAATGATGATCGTAGCTGATAAGGATATAAGTTTATTGCTATCTGGTACTGGTGATGTAATTGAATCTGACGACGGAATACTTGCAATAGGTTCTGGGGGGCCATATGCAAATAGTGCTGCTAAAGCATTAATAAAAAATACAAAAATGAATGCAAAAGAAATTGCTTTAGAATCGCTTAATATAGCTGCAGACATTTCTATTTATACAAACCATAATATTATTTCAGAAACTATTGAGTCATAGAATGGAATCTAGTTTTAGCCCAAGAGAAATTGTTTCTGAATTAGATAAATTTATCATTGGTCAGAACAAAGCAAAAAAGGCTGTTGCAGTTGCTTTAAGAAATAGATGGAGAAGAAAACAACTTGATGATTCTTTAAAAGAAGAAATTGTACCAAAAAATATCTTAATGGTTGGTCCAACAGGTTGTGGAAAAACAGAAATATCAAGGAGACTTGCTAAGTTAGCAAATGCACCTTTTGTAAAAGTAGAAGCTACTAAGTTTACAGAAGTTGGATATGTTGGAAGAGATGTTGAGCAAATAATAAGAGATCTGGTTGAAATAAGTATTACAAAAACAAAAATACAAATGGGCCAAGAAGTAAAGGCAAAAGCAGAAAAAAATGCAGAAGAAAGGATTTTAGATGTTTTGGTTTCTAAAAGCTCAACACCAGCTACTAGAGATAATTTTAGGAAGAAACTAAGATCAGGTGAGCTAAATGATAATGAGGTTGAAATTCCAGTTTCAGCTAATGCAAATTTAAGTTTACCAACTATGGATATACCAGGCATGCCTGGGTCTCAAATGGGTATGATTAATTTAGGGGATGTGTTTGGAAAAGGTTTTGGCAATCAAAAGAAAATGAAAAAAATGAGTGTTAAAGACTCTCATGCTTATTTATTAAGTGAAGAAACTGACAAACTACTAGACAAAGATAAAATTAACTCAAGAGCATTAGAAGATGTTGAACAAAATGGAATCGTTTTTATAGATGAAATAGACAAAATTACCTCTAGGGCTGATAGAAGTGGTGCAGATGTTTCAAGAGAGGGTGTTCAAAGAGATTTGTTACCACTTATTGAAGGGACTGCAGTTACTACAAAATACGGTGTTGTAAAGACAGACTATATTTTGTTTATTGCATCAGGCGCATTTCATTTATCAAAACCATCAGATATGTTGCCTGAACTTCAAGGTAGATTGCCAATTAGAGTCGAGCTTGATAGTCTTAGTAAAAAAGATTTTAAACTTATTCTTACTGAAACACAAAATAGTTTGATTAAGCAGTATCAAGGACTTCTTGGAACAGAGAAGGTTGATTTGCAATTTGAAGAAGATGGAATTGATAGCATAGCCTCTCTATCTACAGAGATAAATCAGAACGTAGAAAATATAGGCGCCAGAAGACTCCATACTGTAATGGAAAAACTACTTGAAGAGGTTAGTTATACAGCCTCAGATATAGGCCCTACAGAAATAATAATTAATAAGGAATACGTTGAAAATAGCTTAGGAGAACTTATTAAAAGTCAGGACTTATCAAAGTTTATATTGTAAAGCTCATTTAATTTTTTAATAGTTGTAAAATGAGTATTTTTAAAAGCATTAAATTTGAATTACTTATTTTAGCATTTATTACATTAAGTATTTTTGCTTCTTTTAAATTAGATCTTTTTTTTTATAGTTATTTTATAAACTTAAATGAGTGGGTAAACGGAGTTTTTCTAAAAGAATTTTTTTCAGAAATAACAAAGCTTGGAAGTTCGTCTTGGTATTTTTCTATTACAATAATAGGTTTTGTTATTTTTTATTTAAATAACAAACTTCAAATTATAAAAACTAAATCCGCAAAAAACCTTTCTAATTTTTTTGTTTCTTCTTTTGTTTCTATTTTGACAGTTGGGATAATTACTCAAATTATTAAACATTTGGTGGGAAGGCCAAGGCCAAACCATACTGATTTCGAGGACGTTTTTAATTTTAAATATTTTACCTTAGAATCAAATTTTCATTCTTTCCCCTCTGGACACTCTTCTACAATATTTATAGTTTGTTTTATTTTGGTTTCTGTTTTTCCAAAACTAAGATATTTTTTTTATATTTTAGCTTCTGTTGTTGCTTTTAGCCGAGTTGTTGTAGGGGCACATTTTTTTACAGATATTCTTGCTGGGGCAATTTTAGCTTTAATATTATTTAAGATTTTAAATAAAGTAATAGAAAATAAATATAATAAATATAAATTTTCAAATTTGATTCCTGAAGAAAATTCTGAGATTTTTTATTACATTCTAATTTTTATTTTTTAGTTGTGTGTTTGTGACTGCCGGCCCATCCTTAGATTTATATATATCGTCTTTGTTTTATAAGGGGGAATCACAATTTGAATTACAAAGTTTTGATTTAAATTCAATATTGTTTCGAGATATTTTATTACCACTAATACTTATTTATATTTTAATTTTACCAATATTTGGGAGATTCTTTAAAATTGATAAAATTTTTTTTAATTATAAATTTTCTATTAAGGAAATAGTTTTATTGTGGATTTCTCAAATTATCAGTGTTTTAATTTTTGTTAATCTTATACTAAAAAATTTTTGGGGTAGGGCAAGACCGAACGATGTAGTTGAGTTGGGTGGAAAAGAATCTTTTTCCCCATGGTTTGAAATAACCTATGCCTGTGAAACAAATTGCTCCTTTGTTTCAGGTGATGCCTCTGTTGGCTTTTCAATTATAATTCTATATTTAATCACAAAAAATATAATTTTCCTCTATGCAAGCTTTGTTGCTGGTTTTGTATTTGGCTTAATTAGAATAATGGCTGGCGGTCATTTTTTAAGTGATATTTTTTTTGCTGGTTTTTTTATTGTAATTTTAAACATAATTTTATTTGAATTGTATAAAAAATATTATGTTAAATAAAATTCTATTGCCATCATTTATTTTTTTACTTTTATTAAAAATTAGTGCCTTAAATTTTACTACCTTTAATTTGTTTGGTGATGAAGCACAGTATTGGTTATGGTCAAAAGATATTGACTTTGGTTATTTTTCGAAACCCCCTTTTTTGTCATGGATAATAAGAGTTTATACAGAAATATTAGGC
>CACGRD010000015.1 GCA_902575375.1 uncultured Alphaproteobacteria bacterium | reverse complement strand
TCAGGTTGGAAAGGTGCATTAAAAAATATAGCTGCAAATGGTATAGAATACTTTGTTAAACAAAAAATAATTAAAAAAAATATTGTTGTTCTTATTGGTCCTTGTTTGAGCTTTAAAAACTTTGAAGTATCAAAAGACTTTAAAAGCAAGTTTATACGCAAAAATAAAAAATACTCGATTTTCTTTAAACACAAAAATAAAGACAAAGATTTATTTAATTTAAGAAGATTAATTAACTATCAATTTAAGGAATTGGGTATTAAAAATATATATAATATTAACAAAGATACATTCTCAAATAAGAGAGTTTTTTTTAGCCATCGCAGAGAATCACAAAAATTTAGAGATACTGGAAGAATGCTTAATATCATTGCATTTAATAATTAATTTTAGTTGATCTATTATTATTCTAATATAGTAATTAAATTGATTATATGAAAATAATCGCCTGTAATAGTAGCAAATCCCTAGCAGAAAAAATTTCTAAACATATTGATGTGCCATTGGCAGATGCCTCTGTTAGAACCTTTAATGATAGGGAAATATTTGTAGAAATAAATGAAAATATTAGAGGTGAAGATGTTTTTATTATTCAATCTACATCACATCCAGCAAATGACCATTTAATGGAACTGTTAATTACAATTGATGCTGCAAGAAGAGGTTCGGCAAAAAGGATTACTGCTGTTATCCCATATTATGGATATGCAAGACAAGATAGAAAGACTGGACCAAGGACACCAATTACTGCCAAACTAGTTGCAAATTTAATTACATCTGCAGGTGCTGATAGGGTTTTAACTATGGATTTGCATGCTGGTCAGATACAAGGTTTTTTTGACATCCCCTTAGATAATATTTTTTCAGTGAGGCCTATAATCGATGATATTAAAGATAAATTTAATGGTAATAAAGATTTAGTTGTGGCTTCACCAGATGTTGGTGGTGTTGTTAGAGCTAGAGCTTTTGCCAAAAGGTTAGATGCTGGACTAGCAATTGCTGATAAAAGAAGAGAAAAGGCTGGTGAATCAGAAGTAATGAATATTATCGGAGATGTCAAAGACAAAACTTGTATCTTGCTAGATGATATAGCTGACTCTGCGGGCACACTATGTAATGCTGCTGAGGCTCTAAATAAAAATGGAGCTAAAGAAATTTATTCTTATATTGTTCACGGTGTACTATCCGGGAATGCTCTAAAAAAGATTGAAAATTCAAATATAAAAGAATTGGTTTTAACAGATACAATTGAGCCTTCTAAGGAGGTAAAAAGCACAAAAAACATTAGACATATTAGTATTGCTCCTTTAATGGGTGATGCGATTAAAAGGATTAACACCGATACATCAGTGTCTGCCCTTTTTGATTAAAATATTATTTTATGAGTGAATTTAAAGCGATTGAAAGAAGTAAAGATATTGGTTCAAATCATAGTCTCTTAACGAAGGGTTTGGTCCCTGGTATTATTTATGGCAAGGGAACTGTGCCTAAGAAGATTGCTGTTGAAGATAAAATACTCAAAAAATTAATGGGTACTGGTTCTTTTTATTCAACTATTATTGATCTTGATGTCGAAGGAAAGAAAGAAAAAATACTTCCTAAACAATTACAATATCATCCTGTAAGTGATCAACTTATACATTTTGATTTTCTAAGAGTTCAAGAAAATACAAAAGTAAACGTTGAAATTCCTGTTGAGTTTTTAAATCAAGATAAATGTCCTGGTTTGAAAAAAGGTGGAGTTTTAAATACTGTTAGAAGACTTGTTGAACTAACATGTAATGCAAATAATATACCTAGCAAACTAGAATTTGATTTAATTGAAAGTGAAATAGGTGACGCAGTTAAAATTAGTAATATTCAACTACCTGAAGGAGTTGCTCCTACTATTTCAGATAGAGATTTTGTAATAGCTACTTTAGTACCGCCAACTGTAGAAGTTGAAACTAAAACCGAAGAAACAACTGAAGAAGGTGCAGCAGAAGGTGGTGAAGAAAAATCAGAGGAAAAGAAAGAGGAATCTTCTGATAATAAAGAAGAAAATAAAGAATCTAAGTAACTTTACTTTATATTTCATTATATGTTTTTAATTTGTGGACTTGGCAACCCAGGTGTAAATTATAAAAATACAAGACATAATGTAGGTTTCCAATTAGTGGATAGTATAATCTCGTATTTTGAATTTGATAAAATCAAAGAAGATAAAATAAAAGAATTATATTCAGGTCTAATAAATAATCAAAAAATCTTTGTGTTAAAACCTCTTACATTCATGAATTTATCTGGAAAAGCTGTTTCAGAAATTGTAAATTTTTATAAAATAAAATTAGACCATACATTTGTTATACATGATGACCTTGATTTAGAATTATCGAAAGTAAAAATAAAACAAGGTGGTGGAAACGGAGGTCATAATGGATTGGAAAGTATTGATCAATTTATAGGGGAAAATTATTTTAGAATACGTATTGGAATTGATCATCCTGGACATAGAGATTTAGTTTCAAGTTATGTTTTAAATAAATTTTCAAAATCAGAAGAAGAAATAATAAATAAAAAAATTGATAAAATGGTTAAAAATATAGAATTAATATTTTCAGATATACCTTTATTTTTAACAAAAATAAGTGAGCAAAATTAATTATGGGATTTAAGTGTGGGATAGTTGGATTGCCAAATGTTGGTAAATCCACTTTATTCAATGCTCTTACTCAATCAAATAAAGCGGAGGCTGCAAATTATCCATTTGCAACTATAGAACCAAATATAGGAAGAGTTGCAGTGCCCGATGACAGATTAGATAAACTAGCGATCATTGGGAAGAGTGAAAAAATAATTCCTTCTTTTATGGATTTTGTTGATATTGCAGGATTAGTAAAAGGAGCCTCACAAGGAGAGGGTTTAGGAAATAAATTTTTAGGACATGTAAGAGAAGTTGATGCAATAGCACATGTTGTTAGATGTTTTGAAGATACTAACATTACTCATGTATCATCAGAAATTGATCCACTAGATGATATTGAAACAATAAATTTAGAATTACAATTGGCTGATCTTGAAAGCTTAAATAATAAAAAAACTAGTTTAGAAAAAAAATTAAAAGCAAACGATAAAGAAGCTAAACATCAATTTGAGATAATAAATAAAATCTTACAAATATTAGATGCCAATAGTAAATTAAAAATTGATGAGTTTGCTAGTAATGAAATTGACTTTGTAAATAGTCTAAACTTAATTAGTCTAAAGCCAACTATGTACATTTGTAATGTAGATGAAGAATCGATTCATAATGGAAACGAATTATCAAAAAAAGTCATCGAGTTTGCCAAAAAAAATAATCATTCTGTAGTATTAATCTCTGCATCAATAGAAGCACAAATAGCGGAATTAGATAATGAAGAAGAAAAACTTGAATTTCTTAAAGAACTTAATTTAGATCAAACAACATTGAATAAGGTTATAAAATCAGGATATGAACTTTTAGGTTTGATTAACTATTTTACATGTGGTCCAAAAGAAACAAGATCATGGACAATTAAAAGAGAAACACTTGCACCACAAGCTGCTGGAAAAATTCACACTGATTTTGAAAAAGGATTTATTAGAGCAGAGACTATCTCTTATGACGATTATATAGAAAATAATGGTGATGCTGGAAGTAGAGATTCAGGAAAGCTAAGACAAGAAGGTAAGGATTATATTGTCAAAGATGGTGATGTAATGAACTTTTTATTTAATGTCTAAGTGACGTCTCGCCAAAGTCTATTTTTTGCTAAATACACAATTGTTCCAAGAATAATAAAGAATAATATTACTTTGATTCCTAAATTTTTTCTTTCTTCCATTTCTGGTTCAGCAGCCCAGTGAAGAAAATGTGTTACATCAGCTGATAACTGTTCTGCATTATTATCAGTGCCATCATCATAATCTACACTTCCATCAGCTATAGGTGCTGGCATAGCTATTTGATTTCCAGCCATCCATTTATTGTACCACATTCCATTACCGACCTCCATTCCTTTTGGAGGCTCAACATAACCTAGAAGAAGGTTATAAATATAATCAACTCCATATTTTCTAGCTTTTGTAATTACACTCAAATCTGGAGGATAAGCTCCATTATTATTTGCTCTTGCCTCGTTATCATTAGCATATGGATTGACAAATCTGTCTGCTGGTCTAGCAGGTCTTTCAAACATTTCACCATCATCATTTGGACCATCTAATACAGTATATTCAGAAGCAATTACTTTTACTTGAGCCTCGGAAAAACCAACATCAATAAGATCTCTATAATACAGAAGTTTCATTGAATGACATCCTGCACATACTTCTCTATAAACTTTATAGCCCCTTTGAATTGCAGCTCTATCAAAAGTTCCCGTTACACCTTTAAAAGACCAATCATGTTTTGGCATTTTTTCAGTACTCATTTCTGCAGCAAATAGATTTGAAGAGAATAATAAAAAAATAATAAGTAATAGGCGCATTATAGATTTGTATCTTTTTGCATTGCTGGTGCAGGCATTCCTTTTTCTCCTCCACCAATATTAGGAGCTATATTTTTAGCATAAACATCACTAATACTGAGCGGTAGCTTACTTGGCTTCTCTATCCAACCAACAAAAGGTGTAATGATAAAGAAAAAACCAAAGTAGTAAAGTAAACCTACTCTAGCAATTAAAAGATATAAACCTTCAGCAGGAAGCATACCAACGTAGCCTAATGCAAAGAAGTTAACAAAAAAGCCCATCATAAACCACTTATATATTGGTCTATAATTACAGCTTCTCACTTTTGATCTATCAAGCCAAGGTAGAACAAAGAGAATTACTATCGCACCAAACATTAGGAGAACTCCTCCTAGTTTATCAGGTACTGCTCTTAAAATTGCATAAAAAGGTGCAAGATACCAGTTTGGAACAATGTGAGCTGGAGTAACAAGTGGATCTGCTGGAATATAATTATCAACTTCAGCCATAAGATTTGGTCCAAAGAATATTACTGCCGAAATAGCAACACCAAAAGCACACATAGCTACTGTATCTTTAATTAACATGTATGGAAAAAAGTTTACTGAGTCATTGTTAGTTTTAATATCAATCCCATCAGGATTATTTGAACCATGAACATGGACTGCAGCAACATGCAAACCTACAACACCAAAAATAACAAATGGTAAAACATAATGAAGAGCAAAGAAACGGTTTAAAGTAGCATTTCCAACATTGTAATCACCAAGAAGCCATGTCTTTAATCCCTCACCAATAAATGGAATTGCACTAAATAAATTTGTTATAACTGTAGCTCCCCAATAAGACATTTGTCCCCACGGTAATGTGTAACCAAGAAAAGAAGTTGCCATCATTAATAAAAATATGAATACACCTAAAATCCAATTAAGCTCTCTTGGATATTTGTAAGAACCAAAATACATTGCTCTTACTATATGAATGTAAACTATGATGAAGAAAAAGGCTGCACCATTGGAATGGATGTATCGCATTAACCATCCGTAATTGACATCTCGCATTATTCTTTCAACACTATCAAATGCCATATCAGTATGTGGTGTGTAATTCATCGCAAGAAAAATTCCGCTTACTATCATTGTAACAAGTGTAATTGTTGCCAATGCACCAAAACTCCAAAAATAATTACAATTTTTAGGCATCGGATAATCGCCATATTCTTTTTTGAAATAAGAAATAATTGGTAAACGAAACTCTATCCAATTAAGGACAGGGTTTTTAAACTGATGTACTTTTCGATTCTTATCCATGTTATCCTATCTTTATAGTATTATCGTTTAAAAAGGTATAGGGCGGAACGTCCAAGTTTTTGGGAGCTGGTCCCTTTCTTATCCTACCCGATGTATCGTAATGTGAACCATGACATGGGCAGTACCAACCATCATACTCACCTTTCATATCTGAAACCTTCTGACCAAGTGGAACACAACCTAAGTGTGTACATACTCCCACTAAAACTAACCATTCTTCTTTTTGTACTCTATCTGCATCATCTTGTGGATCTCTTAAGTCAGAAGCTTGAACCATTTTAGCTGCATCAATCTCATCTTTTGTTCTTTTTTTAATGAAAACAGGTTTTCCACGCCACTTTATTGTTATACTTTGACCTTCTTCAATAGCACTAATATCTACTTCAGTTGATCCTGCAGCTAATGTGTCTTCTGCTGGACTCATACTTTTTAGAAAAGGCCATATAAAAGCAGCTGTTCCAACAGCACCAAGCGTTACGGTGCTAAGTTGTAGGAAATCTCTTCTCTTATTTTTGGGTTTTTTAGCCATTTATTGTGAATTTCTTATATCTTAATTACTCAAAAAAATACTTTTTAAATATGTGCCAGCGTGACGCAAGTAATAAAATAATATAGTAAAAAAACATGAGAATTGCTCTATTTGAACCTGACATACCACAGAATGCAGGAAACATATTTAGGCTAGGTGCCTGTCTTGGAATACCAGTAGACATAATAGAGCCAGCTGGCTTTGTGATTGATGATAAGAGATTAAAAAGAGCATCAATGGATTACTATGATTATCTAAAATTAAAAAAACATTTAAGTTGGGAAAAATTTTATGAGTGGTCAAAAGATAATTCATATCGACTCGTTCTTCTAACAACAAAAAGTAAAAAAAGTTATTTCGATTATAAATTTCAATCAAACGATATTATTTTATTTGGCAGAGAAAGTGCAGGAGCACCTGATTTTGTTCATAGCTCTGTCGATGAAAGATTAATAATACCAATGATAAAGGGGCCTAGATCGATTAATCTTAGTAGTTCAGTTGCTATTGTAGCTGGTGAAATGTTACGTCAATTAGCTTAAGCTAAGCTTCCCATCTTTCCTTCTTGATAGTCCATCATTGCTTGCTTGATTTCTCCCTCAGAATTCGCCACAAAAGGACCATAACGTGCAACAGGTTCTTTAAGTGGCTTACCTGCTAAAACTAGGTAGGATCCTTTTTCTGATATTGATGTAAGTTGAATCTCATCACTTGACTGATCAAAGTAAATCATATCACCTTTATTAGCGATTTTATCTTCCTCGTTAAATTGTAATTGACCATCGATAATATAGATCATAAGATTTTGTTCTTTATCAACATTAAACTTTGTCATATCTGGTTTTGAAAATTGAATATCAAATATTGATACAGGTGAATATGTTTGAACTTTGGATTTGGTTCCATTTATTTCTCCCACAAGAACTTTAATTTCTATATTTGCATTTTCAGATACTGTTGGAATAGTGTTTCTTTTAATATGTTGGTACCAAGGTTTAACTTTTTTATTTTTTTGTGGAAGGTTTACCCAAATTTGTAATCCTTGCATGACACCTCCACTCTTCTTAAATTTTTCTGTTACTAATTCAGAGTGAATTAAACCTGAACCAGTTGTCATCCATTGAACATCACCAGTTTCAATTTCTGCTTGTCCACCAAATGAGTCTCTATGCTCTACTTCACCACCAAGCATATAAGTAATTGCCTCAAATCCACAATGAGGATGGGCTGGTACACCAGTTGCCCCTCCTGGCTCATAATTAATTGGGCCAAAATGATCAAAAAGAAGAAATGGATCATTTTCTCTCATACCAGGGACAGGGAAAGCTCTCGTTACAGGTATCCCGTCACCCTCGAAAGTCTTCATACACTCTTTAATTTCTAATGCTTTTCTCATTTGTATTTTAAATTATTATAAAAAATATATAGGTATGATTATGAAAAATCAAAATCCAAACTCACCAAAGTGTGGTTGCAGCTGCAGCTGTTGTTGCACTTGTGAAGGTGGAGATTGCTGTTAATAATACATTCTAAATTAAACAAAATTCAGAAATAAATAATTATAATTTAATTTTTTTTAAAATTTTACTATTTTAAATTAATAATAATATCTGACTTACTATTTATTGGAGGAAATCTACCAACGATATTAGATCTATATATTTCAGGTCTATGTCTACGTCTCAAAAAACCATCATCAGATTTGCTATAGGATAATAGCAGTTCCTCTATTGAATCAATATAAGCAGAATTTTCAGGATCTATATCTCCAAACACATAGGTAAAACAATTTTCTGCGGTAAAGGATACAATACATGAACGTTTACAATTACTCATGCAATTTACACCTCTTAAAGTTACATTTTTTGTATTTTTAAATTTATCAATTAATTTTTGTGCAAGTTTTTCTCCTGCAAGTTTATTATTATTTTGAGCTTTATTAAGGGTACATGTGAGACAAACAGATAATATTATTTCTTTTTGTTTTTTTGACATTTTTATTCTAAATTTAATAATCTAATGGGTGTGGTTTGTTAGATTATTAATATCTGACTCCTCTATTTCTTCTATTGATTTTGCAACTCGCCAATTTTTCATTGATCCGTCTTCATTTCTTGCAGTAATTACAGTTTCGATTGGTGGACAATCAGGCTCATGACAACTGAGCTCAGCAATACTTATTATAGTATTTTCTGGTAATTTATATTTCTTGGAAATTAAATGTTTAAGATTTCTTATTTTTTCAACATTTTGAGTTTTACGATTAAACATATTTTCTCCTTTAATTGTCTGCCCATAAAGATGATAAAAGAATAGAACCTTTCATATCCCCAATTAATATTTGTGAATTATCACTAGATATCGCTATTGTTGAAACTTCCGAACCTGTTGAACTTCTAATCATAATTGGTTTTTTACTTTCATCAATTTCTGCTAATAAAACTGACCCATCTGTAAAACCGGTGAAAACGGCTTTTTCTCCATTTAGTGCTTTAACAAATGTTGCAAGTTCTTTACCACCGTTTGCAACAACAATTGGCTTTCTCCCCATTGGTCCTTCTTTACCATCAAATGGCCAGCAAACTGCATCACTGGATCCAGATGTTACCAAATACGGTGTATCACCAACCCAAGTAAAACTTTTAATTTTTGATGGATAACCTCTCATTGCTAAATCAGCTTTGTCGTTTATGCGCCAACCATGAATTTGATTTTCTTGCATTGCAGTTACAATATATTTTGTATCTGGGCTAAACGTTACAGTTCCATGCGATCCTTTCCATGTAAAATTTGATGCTGTCCATTTATTATTATTAAGTTTCCACACTGTTACTCCACCGTATCTTGAGACCGCAAGACGCTTGCCTTTATTATCAAATGCTAATCCAGCAACAGTACTTTGATGCTCTAAAGTTTGTGGTTTATCTTTGTTTTTTGTCCAAATATAAACAGTCTTTCCTGATGAACAAACTTTAGTATCTTTGTGGGAAGCTACACAGTCAACCCACTTTGAACCAAAATTAAAAATTTCATCAATATTTCCATCAGATGATATTTTTAGAAAACGTCCATCTTCTCCTCCCGTTAACACATGATCTTCATAATTTGTCATACTCAACACTACACCCTTATGTGCTTTAACAGTTTTAGGATCAGATCCAGATTGAAAAAATCTTACAGTACCGTCTCCAAATCCAACCGCTATTTGATCACGAATTGTAACCGCTTCTGTAGCTGGGGCTCCAATATTAAAAATTGAACCTCTTCTTTCAAGTTCAGTTTTATTTGATTCTTGAAGTGTTTCTAAATCAGCGTTCATGCTGATTTACAATTATCAAAGCCTTCCTTAAGATTCATATTATCAAGATCACGACCAATAAATACTACTCGAGAACTTCTATCTTTTCCTTTAGGCCAAGGTCCCATTGGTGAAGCATCCATGAGCATGTGTACTCCTTGAAATACATATCGCTCTTCTTCACCTTTAAAGTTCAAAATTCCTTTTGATCGAAGTATGTCCTGACCCTTAGTCCTGAGTAAATTTCCAAACCAATCTTGGAACTTATCCATATCTAATGGTGTATCAGATACAAAGGATAGACTAGTAACATCATCATCATGTTCATGATCATGATCTGATTCAAGAAAGTCAGGTTCAATATCTAATACTCTATCTAGACTAAATGCATTTAAGCCTACGATTTCATCAAGAGGTGCATCACAACGTGTTGTTTTAATAATCTTAGCAAAAGGATTAATTTTTCTAATACGATCATTAACTTTTACAATGTCATTATCTCCAACAAGTTCAACTTTATTTAACAAAATTACATCAGCAAAAGCAATTTGTTCTTCTGCTTCATGATGATCGACTAATTGAGAACTTAGATGAACAGCATCGGCAACTGTAACAATTGCATCTAATTTTGTACGATCAGCAACATCTTGATCAACAAAGAAGGTTTGTGCTACTGGTGCTGGATCTGCTAAACCAGTTGTCTCAACAATAATTGCATCAAGCTTATCAGCACGTTTCATTAAGCCACTTAGAATTCTAATTAAATCACCTCTAACAGTGCAACAAATGCACCCGTTGTTCATTTCAAATACTTCTTCATCAGCATCAACAACAAGATCATTGTCGATACCTTGTTCACCAAATTCATTAACTATGACAGCATATTTCCTTCCATGCTGTTCAGTTAATATTCGATTTAAAAGAGTTGTTTTTCCAGCTCCAAGAAACCCTGTTAAAACAGTAACTGGAACCTGAGAAGTATTTTCCATATCAATTTCCTTATAATTAGTTTTATAAATTCCACCTTAATACAAGGTGGAATTTATTTAAATATTAAAATTTAACAGCCTTTAAGTTCGTCCCCGAGATTACTTATCAACGTAAAGTAAAGTGACTTACTAGCATCAATGTTAGCGCCTAAAGGATCAAAAACTCCTGTTTTGATATTCATGTCCTCAGCTATTGTTGTAATAATCTTTGGATTAAATTGAGGTTCAGAGAAAATACATTTTATTCCCTTATCCTTAATAACATCCTGAATATCAGCTATTTGCTTTGCACCAGGTAAAACATCAGTATTCAATGTTAAAGCTCCTGCAGCTCTTACACCAAATCTTTCTTCAAAGTATTGGTAGGCGTCATGGAAGACAACAAATTTTGCATCAGAATTAATATCTGTACCAACATCACTAATAAGCTGATCTAAAGCTTTAATTGTTGCTTCAGCATTTGCTTCATATTTCTCTTTATTGGCAGGATCTAAATCACCTAACTCATGAGCTATTTCATGAACCATTTCTTTAGCATTCATTGGATCTAGCCAAATGTGAGCATCAAATTCACCGTGTGCATGGCCGTGATGATCATGATGATCGTGACCATCCATTTCTGGTTCTTGAGCAATTGGTTCTATATCTACACCAGAGGTATCTTTGAAGAAATGTTCATTTGCTTCAAACTCAAAAGGCATATGCTCTGTGAAGAAAGCATATTTTCCATTCTCAGCAATTTCAACTGTAAACACAGTCATATTTTGAGAATCATCAAAATTTAAAGAATATGCAATCTCCTTAGCAACAAGAGTTCCGCCATTTGTTTTTTTTGCGGAAGTTTTACTTTCTAAAAGTTCTTCAGCCGTTTCCTCAACTGCTTCAATATCATCAGCCGCTAGTAATACTAACTTCATAGCAGGGTCAGCATAATCGCCATCAACTTTAGCAGCAGACCACTTATATGTTCCCGCTTTTAGATCAAACAATCCTGCCCATTCAAAAGCATGTGCACCGTGTGCGTGATCATCGTGATCATCGTGGTCGTCATGATCATCGTGGTCATCGTGATCATCGTGGTCATCGTGATCATCGTGGTCGTCATGATCATCGTGATCATCGTGGTCGTCATGATCATCGTGGTCATCGTGGTCATCGTGGTCATCGTGATCATCGTGGTCGTCGTGATCGTCGTGATCGTCATGGTCACCAAAAATTGATTCTTCTCTAAATTTTAATTTAGCAATTGAATCAAGTTCCATAAATTCAATTACTTCTGCATCTTTTGCAATTGTGTCTAGAGGTTCTTCCATTGATGTTTCAATACCCTCTCCAATCCAAAAAATGACATCTGCTTCTTCAAGCATTTTCGCATGAGAAGGTTTCATTGTAAAACTGTGTGGTGATATACTTCCATCGATTATGAGTCCAGGCTCACCTATTCCATCCATAACGTTTGAAATTAATGAATGTAGTGGTTTAATTGTAGTAACAACCTTTAACTCTGCTCTTGCAGATGCAGTTGCAACAAGAATTCCCGAAAATAACATAATCTTAAATATATGTAGAAAAAAATTCGTTTGTTTCATAAAAGTATTCCTATTAAAAATAAGTCTGTTAAATAGTGTAATGTTATAATATTACATTTTGCATTGTAAATAGAAAAATGAGTAGTAAAAATAATTTATTAGTAAATTTGGAAAACGCAGGTGTTTATAAGTCTCCAAAATGGTTGATAAGAGGTGTATCTCTTGAAGTAAGGCGTGGTCAAATAGTTACGCTAATAGGACCTAATGGTTCTGGAAAGACAACAACAGCTAAAATGGTGCTAAGTATTCTTGAACCTGATGAAGGTTCAATGAAAAGGTATACAGATAAAATCGCATATGTTCCTCAGAAAATTAATATCGATTGGACAATGCCATTACGAGTTGTAGATTTCATGCGATTAACCAATAATCTCAATGATAATGAAGTTAGTGAATCTTTAAATCAAACTGGAGTAGAAAAACTTTTCAATGAACAAATTCATGGTCTATCTGGTGGAGAATTTCAACGTGTTCTTCTAGCAAGAGCTATCGCAAAAAAACCAGAATTACTAGTCTTAGATGAACCCGTTCAAGGAGTTGATTTTAATGGGGAAATTGATCTTTATAATATTATCAAAAATATTTCTGCAAACCTAAATTGTGGAATTTTATTAGTCTCCCATGACTTGCATTTTGTTATGTCTGCTACAGATCATGTAGTTTGTTTAAATGGGCATATCTGTTGTTCAGGAAAACCAAGTACAGTTATAAAAGATAAAGCCTATATAGAATTATTTGGTGAACATAGATCAAAAACGTTGACATATTATCAGCACGATCATGATCACACACATAATTCTGACGGAAGTGTGTCTAGTTAATGTTTGATGATTTTTTTACAAGAGCACTAGTTACTGGTATTGGTATTGCAATAATAACAGGACCGCTAGGTTGTTTAGTAATTTGGAGACGATTATCTTATTTTGGTGATACCTTAGCACACTCTGCCTTACTAGGAGTAACTTTAGCCTATGCCTTCAGTTTAAATATTGCCTTTTCTGTGTTTATAATATCGGCAGTCATTGCTCTACTTCTTCTCAATCTTCAAAAGAGGACTAGATTAGCCGGGGACTCATTACTTGGATTATTAGCTCACTCTACTCTTGCGATTGGTTTGGTTTTAATGGGTTTTTTATCGAGTATTCGTTTTGATATTATGGGATTACTATTTGGAGATATTTTATCAGTAACTGTAGAAGACATTGCTCTAGTATGGATTGGTGGTTCTGTAATTTTAGGAATTTTATATTTTATTTGGAAATCATTATTTTCAGCTACAGTTAATTTTGACCTTGCCTCAGCAGAGGGGATGCAACCTAACATTTATAATATGATTTTTACCCTGCTACTTGCTGGAGTTATTGCATTATCTATAAAAATGATTGGTACTCTTTTAATTACAGGATTACTAATAATACCGGCAGCGGCATCGAGAAATATCACTAACAATCCCAAACAAATGGTATTCGTAGCTATATTAATTGGCATTTTATCTGTTACAATTGGTTTATTTACTTCTTTAGAATTAAACACCTCTTCAGGACCGTCAATTATTGTCATAGCGCTAATTTTATTTATTATTTCACTTATCCCACTAGAGTTAAGAGGTAAGTTGCAAAAATGAAAACAATTTGGTAATTGAGATTTATGACAGTTGCATCAGAAAATTTAACTAAAAACCAAAAAACAGTTCTCAACGTCCTAGAAAACTCTTCTGAACCGATGAAGGCGTATACAATTCTTTATGATATACAAAAAAAGGGAATAAAATCTCCTCTGCAAGTTTACAGAGCACTCGATAAATTGATTGAAATTGGAAAAGTTCATAAAATAGAAAGTAGAAATTCTTACGTTGCTTGTAAACATGAAGGATGTAATGCAAAAACTTCTACATCTTTTTTAATTTGTGAAAAATGCGATAATGTTACTGAATTAATTGGAAACAATTTATTTTCTTATTTTTCTAAACAAGCTGAAAAAAATAATTTTAAATATAATAAGCACTGTCTTGAAATTTTTGGTTTGTGTGAAAATTGCAAATTTAAAAACTAAAATTTAATTAGTTTATTAAATTATCAATTCTATCTAGACATTTATTTAATCCAAGATCATATTTTGTTCTTATGAAATGCTCTTTAACTATTTCAACCCATTTAAATTTTTGTAACGTTTGATGAGATGTATAAAAACAATTTAATGGAAAAGGCATATTAAACATTTTTAATATTTCTTGCCTTATTACATCGTTGGTTAAGACTGCTAAAGATTCATGAATATATTTTTCTACAATTTTTTGATCACTTAAAGATGTTTTAGGTAAATTAAATAGACCTCTAAACCTAAAATATCGATAGATTCTTAAGTAATCTTCTTTTATTCTATCCTCTATTTCACCAATAAAACAAATTTTACTTTCATTTAAATCTGATTGGCCATTGTAATAATCATGGAGTTTATTATTGTTTCCAACATATAAAGCATTGAAAGTAAAATCTCTTCTGGCTGAATCTTTTTTCCAGCTGTTGGTGTAAATTACATTTGTATGTCTTCCCATTTGATTAACATCTTCACGTAAAGTTGTAATTTGTATTTTTCGATTATGAGGATAAGCAATTATAGATCCATATTGAATAGCAAAATCATCATACTCAATATTGTTATCTTTTAGTAATGACAAAACATCTTCAGGCTCCAAAGTTGTCGCTGTATCAATATCTTTGATTTCTCTTTCAAGAAGAGCATCTCGTATACACCCTCCTACTAATCGAATTTCAATATTATTTTCTTTAAAGATAGATATTAAAAACTTAACATGCTCCAGATTCAATAAATTCGTAATTTTATTTATTTCCATTATCTAGCTATTTCTTCAAAACAATTTATATTACAATAACAATGTCGACTTCTTCAAAAGAAAATGCTGCAGAAATATTTGAGGATATAAAGAAAAATTTAACTAGAGGAGTTAAAGATAGAAAACACACCTTTCACACGCCAGTCTTTAGTAATATTGATAGTGAAGGTGGAATTGATTCTAGAGTTGTAGTCTTAAGAAAGTTTGATCCTAGTAGCATGAGACTAAATTTTCACACAGACTTTAGATCTCCGAAGGTTCCTAATTTAAAAAAAAATAGTAGTTCTCAATTTGTGTTTTATGATCATAAATTAAAAATTCAAATGCGAATTAAAACAACGTCTTTGGTTAATAATCAAAATGATACAGCTAAAGAAATGTGGGACAAAACAAGATTGTTTAGTAGAAAATGTTACTTAACATTAAAAGATCCAAGTTCAATCACTGAGTTTCCAGAAGATGGTATCCCTGAACACTTAACCGGCAAGGAGCCAAGTCATGAAGAAAGTGAAAAAGGATATAAAAATTTTACAGTAGTTGAAAATAAAATTAATGAAATTGATTGGCTTTATTTAGAAATTTCAGGTCATCGTAGATTAAAATTAACATTTAACAATAGTGAACCAGAATATAATTGGTTAATACCTTAATATAGCTTAAAATTGTCAATAATTCTTATACCATCAATATATAAAGCAATAAATAATCTAGCTTCAGAATAATTTTTTGTTATTTCTAAATTATTTTCATTTCTTATCTCTAAATAGTCAATTTTATTTATATTATTTTGGAGAAGCTCTATTTTTTAATTGATCTAAATTATTAATTTCATTTTGTGTTAATCGATTAATATGTTCTTTAATTTTATTTCCTAATACATTGAAAATTTTTAATTGATCATTAGAAAATTTAGAGTTCCTTGAAGATAAACTCATACCCATTTTATCTCGTACAGATGGGCATTGAATTATTTTAATATTGTGATGATTAATTTTTACTAAATCTTGTATTATTTTTACTTGCTGAAAATCCTTCTCACCAAAATAACTATTCGTTGGTTTAATCATATTAAAAAAAAGATCCACAACAGTAGTAACTCCATCAAAATGGCCAGGTCGAAATTTATCACATAAAATATTTCTAAAATTGTTTACAATTTTTTTCTTTGCCAATCCTTTTGGGTATATCTCTTGAACTTCAGGTAAGAAGAGTAAATTACAACCAATATTTTCTAATTTAGAAATATCTTCATCAATTGTCTTTGGATAAGAATTGAAATCATTTTCATTGTTAAATTGAGTAGGATTAATAAATATTGAACAGATCACAAATTCGTTATGTAATTGTGCTTCTCTAATGAGAGATAAATGTCCATCGTGTAAGTTTCCCATTGTTAAAACTAAACCAATAGACTGACCCTTGTCTTTGATTGAAACTAAATTTGGCTCTAATTCACTAGCTTTTCTGAAAATTTTCATCGATTACATAAGTAAATATTTGACTTATATATAATGAATTCGTATTAGGCCCAGAGATTTATTATGAAACGCACATACCAACCTAGTAGAGTAATTAGAAAAAGAAGACACGGTTTTAGGGCTAGAATGGCAACTAAAGCAGGTCGTCAAATCATTAATAGAAGACGTGCAAAAGGAAGAGCTCAATTAAGCGCTTAAAAAGGCCAAATGGCCCAAACATTATTTACAATTAAGAAAAGATCGACTTTCGTTATGATACGAAACGAGGGAGAATTTATAAAAGGTAAAAATATGAATATCCAAATTTTACACAATCAAGATCTAGAAAATTCTATAGGTGTAGGATACACAGCTTCCAAAAAAATTGGCAACGCAGTAAAAAGAAATAGAGCAAAGAGAATAATGAGAGAATTAGCTAGAAAAATTATTATTAATGGTAAAATTAATTCATATTATGTGTTAATAGCTAAAACGTCATTGCTCGAAGAGAAATTTGATAAACTTTTATTAGAACTTAAGGGAAAGATAAATGGTTAGTAAATATATTTCATTACCTTTAATCATAATAATTAGATTATACCAGTTATTGATTTCACCAATACTTGGGCAGAATTGTCGGTATTTACCAACCTGTTCTGAGTATTCTATTAAAGCATTAAAGGAACATGGGTTATTTAAAGGATCAATTTTATCGGTGAAAAGAATTTCAAAATGTCATCCCTGGGGTTCCCACGGATTTGATCCAGTACCAAAAAAATCTGAGTTAAATAAATGAACGAGCAAAGAAATTTATATTTGGCTATTGGTATTTCAATTGTGATAATTATTTTTTTTCAATTATTATTTCCAACTCAACCAATTCAAACAACATCCTTTGAAGAAGATGAAGTATTAGAGCCTGCAACATCCATTGATGGACAAAGAAGCCAAGCTGTTTCAGAAATACAAAGTAGAGATGAAGCTTTAATTCAAACCGATAGAGTTATTTTTGAAAATGCATCTATTAAAGGTTCTATAAATTTAAAAGGAGCAATTTTAGATGACCTCATATTATCAAAATATAAAACTAGCTTAGAACCTGATTCGAATAATATACAACTTTTGTTACCGGATGGGACTGCTAATCCATATTATATTGAAACAGGTTGGAAAGAGCTAAAAAATTCTAACATAGAGTTACCTAGTTTAGAAACAAATTGGAAAACTAACTCTACCACTCTAAGCCCCTCAAGCCCTGTTACACTTAGTTGGACGAATAATAAAAATATAACTTTCAAAATCAACTATCAAGTTGATGATGAGTATATGTTTACAATTACACAGGAAATAGAAAATAACAGTGGTGAAGATATTGAAGTTTTTCCATACAGATTAATCAAAAGAATAAACACACCAGATACAATTAATTTTTTTATACTTCACGAGGGTTTAATTAGTCTAATAAACGACGAATTATTGGAAAAAAATTATGATGATATTGCCGATGATTGTAATTCATCAATGCAAACAAAAAAAGAGTTTTGCGATAATAAAACACAAGGAGGTTGGTTAGGTTTTACAGACAAATATTGGATGTCTGCTTTAATTCCTGACGCTGATCAATCTATTAACGTCAATTATAGGTATGGTAATAATGGACGTGATAGCTATAGAGCAGGTTATGTTGGTCAGATATATAAAATTAACTCGGGTGAAAATATATCTTATGGCGGAAAATTATTTGTGGGTGCAAAAAAATTAAATGTCTTAAGTGCTTATGACGAAAATCTCTCTATACCAAGATTTACTGATGCAATTGACTGGGGCTGGTTTAGTTTTTTAACTAAACCTGTTTCATATGCCATTAATTGGTTTTTTGGTTATGCAGGTAATTTTGGTCTAGCAATAATTGCCTTTACCATTTTAATGCGTTTAATTTTATTCCCACTGGCACAAGCATCTTTTAAATCTATGGCAAAGATGAAAAAACTTCAGCCTGATATGCAAAGATTAAAAGAAACATATCCAAATGACAGACAAAAAATGCAGCAAGAACTAATGGCCTTGTATAAAAGAGAGGGAGCTAATCCTGTTGCGGGTTGTCTACCAATTTTAGTACAAATACCAATTTTCTTCTCTTTGTATAAAGTGTTGTTTGTTACGATAGAGATGTATCACGCTCCTTTTTATGGATGGATTCATGATCTATCTGCGCCAGACCCATTAGGCTTAATGACAATATTTGGATTAGTTCCTTGGGATGTGCCTCCTATACTGTCAATAATTGATATTGGTATTCTTCCTATCATTATGGGTTTCACTATGTGGTTACAACAAAAACTAAATCCTGCTCCCGCTGATCCAACACAGGCTAGAATTTTTGCATTACTTCCATTTGTATTTACTTTTGTACTAGCTGGTTTTGCAGCTGGTTTAGTTTTATATTGGTCAGTGAACAATATTTTATCAATTGCGCAGCAATGGTATATTCAAAGAAGAATTTTAGCCAAAAATGGCTAGCTTAAATAAAAATTTAAATAACTTTTTTAATAATAATAAGTTTTTAGGTTCCTTTCAGTCATTTAAAGACATTCCTTATTCAGATATAAAAAAAGAATGTTGTTTTATAGGTAGATCTAATGTTGGAAAATCTAGTTTAATAAATTCGTTAACTAAAACAAAAAAACTAGCAAAAACTAGTAAAACTCCAGGAAGAACACAGGCTATAAATGTTTTTTTAATTAGTGAAAAAATAAATATGATTGATTTACCCGGTTATGGTTTTGCCAAAGTATCAAAAGTTGCACGAGAAAATTTAATGATCTTGATTGAAGAATATATAGAAAATAGAGATACACTTGATCATGTTTTTTTACTCATTGACTCAAAAGTTGGTATTAAAAATTCTGATATTGATATGTTGGATTTATTAAGCGATTGCTCAAGAAAATTTTCCATAATTTTAACTAAAATAGATAAAATATCTAATAACCATTTAGAATATCAAAAAAAATCAATTTTAAGTTTAATGCAAAATTATAAAAAATCATTTACGAAAATATATCAATCTGAGACCAAAAAAAATAATGGTATTACAGAGATTCAAAGATCTATATACGGGTTATCAAAATAAATATGAAATTTGATTTTTTATCAGAGAGTGATCAGGCTTATTTTATACATAAAGCCTCAACCTTAGTTGAAGCTCTTCCATACATTCGAGAACATAGTGGTGATACCATTGTAATAAAATACGGTGGACATGCAATGGGAGATAAAAAACTGTCTGAGAGTTTTTCAAGAGATATTGGATTATTAAAAGAAGTAGGTGTATCACCAATTATTATTCATGGTGGAGGACCTCAAATTGGCGAGAGACTTAAATCAAAAAATATATCAACACAATTTGTTGAAGGATTACGAGTTACTGATAAAGAAACAATTAAGGTAGTTGAGGAAGTTTTATCTAAAGATATCAACTCAGAAATAGTAGAATCTATAAGTGCCTCTGGAGGAAAAGCGATTGGAGTATCTGGTAATGATAAATTAGTCACTGCAACTAAATTAAATGTGGAAATTAAAGATAGTGATTCAAATATTGAAAAAATAGTTGATATTGGTTTTGTTGGACAACCAAAAAAATTAAACAAAGAGATGCTAACTAGCTTTATAAAAAATGGTCAAATACCTGTCATATCTCCTTTAGGTAAGGATGAAAATAATTTTACATATAATATTAATGCTGACACTGTTGCAGGTTTTATAGCAGGTGAGTTACAGGCAAGTAAATTATTATTACTAACCGATGTACCTGGAATTTTAGACAAAGATGAAAAATTAATCTCATCAATAACTTTAGAAGAAGCTAAAAGTATTGCTAATAAAGAATATATTTCTGGTGGTATGAAGCCGAAAATTAATACATGTATTGATGCAATGAAAAAAGGTGTTAAAAAATCTACTATTTTAGATGGAAGAATTCCTCATTCAGTAATATTAGAGTTATTCACTGAACATGGAATTGGTACACAAATAACAAGTAATTAAATGAGCTTTAAAGATAACATCAATACCTGGATATTTGATCTAGACAACACACTTTACTCTGCAGACAGTGGAATTTTTCAGCAAGTACATAAGTTAATGGGTGAATTTGTAGCTAAAAATTTAAATATGGAATTAGCTGAAGCAAAAAAACTACAAACAAAATATTACAAGCAACATGGTACAACTCTAAGAGGTATGATGGATAATCATGGCGTAGATCCTGATTATTTTTTAGAAGAAGTTCATAAGTTAGATTACTCAATTGTTGGTCCAAATCATAATCTTAATGATGAATTATATAAACTTGAGGGAAGAAAAATTATTTATACAAATGCAAATAAGCAACATGTCTTAGATGTGTTAGAGAAAATAAATCTAACAAACTTTTTTGATGAAATTTACGATATTAAAATGGCCAATTATATTCCTAAGCCAGAAATTTCTCCCTATGAAAAAATTATTGAATTATTTAATATCGAACCAAATAAATCAGCAATGTTTGATGATATCGCAAAAAATTTAGTTCCAGCAAAAAAAGTTGGTTTCACACCTGTCTGGGTTGATGCGGGTTATGAGAATTTTTCCGATGACATTGAAGCATCTAAAGAATATTTAGATTTTCAAACAAGAGATTTGAGTTTATTTTTAAAAGATGTAAATGAGGGTAAAATATGAGTGATCTCGAAAAAATTATAAATGATGCCTTTGAGGATAGAGATAATATTAATGTCAATACTGCAGGTGATATTAGAAATGCAGTAGATAAAACTTTAAATAAACTTGATAGTGGAAGCTTAAGGGTTTGTGAAAAAATTAATAATGAATGGCAAGTTAATCAATGGATTAAAAAGGCAATTCTTTTAAGTTTCAGATTAAATGATAATGAAATCATTAAAGTATCGCATGCCACTTGGTTTGACAAAGTAGAAAGTAAAACTGCAAATTGGACTAAAGATGATCATCTGAAAGCAGGATTTCGATATGTACCAGACGCTGTTGTAAGAAAATCTGCATTTATTGCTAAAGGTGTTGTTTTAATGCCTTCTTTTGTAAATCTTGGTGCATATGTTGATGAAGGAACAATGATTGATACTTGGGCAACAGTTGGCTCATGTGCGCAAATAGGTAAAAAATGTCATATTTCTGGAGGCGCTGGTATTGGCGGTGTACTTGAGCCTCTTCAAGCAAATCCTGTGATTATTGAAGACAATTGTTTTATTGGAGCTAGAAGTGAAGTGGCTGAAGGTGTTATTGTTGGTGAAGGTGCAGTTTTATCAATGGGTGTATTTATTGGAGCATCTACAAAAATAGTCGATCGATCAACTGGGGAAATTCATATAGGAAAAGTTCCAGCGTATTCAGTTGTGGTACCAGGTACATTACCAGGAAAAAAAGAAGGGGATATTAATCCTTCTTTATACTGTGCAGTTATTGTTAAAAGAGTTGATGAAAAAACTAGAAGCAAAACATCAATTAATGATCTTTTAAGAGATTAATGTCAGAAATTAATTTTGATCCAGTTACTCTTACACAATCTTTAGTTAAATGTGCAAGTGTAACTCCAAAAGATGAGGGAGCTTTAACAGTCGTTGAAAATCATCTAAGTGCTATAGGATGTGACTGTCATCCATTAACTTTCTCTGGAAACAATTCTTATGAAGTAAAAAATTTATTTGCAACGATAGGAAATGAAGGAAAGCATTTTGCTTATGCTGGTCACACAGATGTAGTTCCAGTAGGAAATGAGAATTCTTGGAAATACCATCCTTTTTCAGCAAGAATAGATGATGGTAAACTTTATGGAAGAGGGAGTGAAGATATGAAAAGCAGTGTTGCTTGTTTCATTAGTGCCGCTAAAAGATTTGTAGATAAATATAAAAATATTCCAGGTAAGATTTCATTTATTATTACAGGAGATGAGGAAAGAGATTCTGTAAACGGCACACCAAGAATTCTAGAATGGGCAAGTAAACAAAATTATAAATTTGATCATTGTCTAGTTGGTGAACCAACTTCTAAAAATGAGGTCGGCGATAAAGTAAAAATTGGCAGAAGAGGATCAGTTAGTTTCTTTTTTCAGGTAAAAGGTATTCAAGGACACACGGCTAATTCTCATTTAGCTGAAAATTCTTCACATCACTTAGTGAATTTATTAAATAGTATATTAGAAGAGCCGCTAGATGAAGGTAATGAAAATTTTTTACCAACATCAGTGCAAATCGCTACTATTGATATTGGCAATCCTGTTCAAAACGTAATTCCAGAATTAGCTAAAGCAACAGTCAATATTAGATTTAATGATATGCACTCATCTGATTCACTTATAAAATGGATTGATAATAAAATAGAAAAGATTTTCTCTAAACTGGAAAATGCTAGCTGCACCTATACATATGATGCAACAGCTGAGTCATTTTTGAATAAAGCCGGTGATTTATATAATATTATTTCAAAATCAATTTCTGATGTCACAGGTAGAAATAGCCCACCTGAGCAAGCAACCGATGGCGGTACTTCTGATGCAAGATATATAAAGAACTATTGTGAAGTAGTAGAGTTAGGTCTTAGAAATCAAACTCTTCATAAAGTAGATGAATTTGTTTTTGTTGAAGATATTATTAAATTAGAAAATATTTATTTTAGAATTTTAGAAAATTATTTTGATCTTAATTAATATCCATCAGATGGATTAACATCTGATTTTACATTTTTATTTTTTCTTAATTTTTTATATTTGGAGTACATATATTTAACAGATGACTCTATAGCTGTTACACCTGCAACGTGTGGAGTAATGGTCACATTTGGCAGTTTCCAAAATTGACTACTCGATTTTAAGGGTTCTTCTTTAAAAACATCTAAATAAGCATAAAAATTTTTGTTTTTCTTTAAATGATTTAGAAGATCTTCCTCTTTAATTGCATTTCCTCTGCCTATATTTATTAAGCAAGAATTTTTTTTCATATTCTTTAAAAAATTTTTATCAATTATATTATTTGTTTGAGCTGTCGATGGTAGAATAGAAATGATAACATCAGATCTTTTGATAAAACTTATAATATTTTTACCCATATATATTTTTACATTTTTTACTTTTGCTCGATTTTTTTTATATGCAATAACATTATAATTTAATTTATTTAGTAATTTTGCAATATGTTTACCAAGAAACCCTATACCTAGAATACCTACTGTTAAATTTTTATTATCAATTGGTGTCCTTTCTCCAGACCAGTATTGTTTGATTTGAGCATTTTGAAAAATTTTAAAATTCAATTGATAATTTAGTATTTGAGCTAGAGA
>CACGRD010000014.1 GCA_902575375.1 uncultured Alphaproteobacteria bacterium | reverse complement strand
AAAAAATCAGGCAAATCATATCTTTCTAAAATTTGGCTAAAGAAAAATAAAGCAATTGAATATAATAATAATTACGACAAACTTCTTAATCTAAATAATAATATATTAATCGATAATTTAATATTTCATGATCAAGAAAAAATTTTTCATATAGTAAATAATTGTATTTTAAATAATTCAAAAATATTAATTACATCAGATATTAAAATTAATATAATTGATTTTAAATTTAATGACTTATCCTCACGTCTTAAAACCTTTTCAAATTTAGAAATTAAACAACCCGATGATGAAATGCTTTTAAACATATTAACTAAGTTACTAGTAGATAAACAATTTATAATAAAATCTAATGAAATTTTTGAATATATTTTAAGAAGAGTAGATAGAAGTTATCAGAGTATTAATGAAATAGTAAATAAACTAGATATATTATCACTAGAAAAAAAAAGACAATTAACAATACCATTAATAAAAGAAATACTGTAGATGGATCAAAAATTATGAATAAATATAGATCTCATTTATGTTCTGATTTATCAATTAAAAACTTAGGTAAAAAAGTTACTTTATCTGGTTGGGCTGATACAATCAGAGATCATGGAAATTTATTATTTATAGATTTAAGAGATAATTATGGAATCACACAGTGTGTAATTGACGGAAGTCATCAATTTTTCAAAGAAATTAGTAAATTAAGTAATGAAAGTGTTTTAACAATTATTGGTGAAGTTGTTAAAAGATCTGATGAAACAATAAACAAAAATCTTAAAACTGGTGAAATTGAAATACAGATTGAAGACTACAAAATTTTATCTAAATCTGAAATTTTACCTTTGCCTGTAAATTCTGACATAGAATATGGAGAGGAAATTAGACTAAAGTATAGATTTTTAGATTTAAGAAGAAACAAACTACACAAAAACATTATATTGAGAAACAAAATAATATCAGACATTAGAAAGAAAATGATTGATAGAAACTTTATAGAATTTCAAACTCCAATTCTAACTTCATCATCACCAGAAGGGGCAAGAGATTATTTAGTCCCATCCAGAATACACCAAGGTAAATTTTATGCTCTTCCTCAAGCACCTCAGCAATTTAAACAATTATTAATGATTGCTGGTTTTGA
The DNA here is from genome assembly GCA_902575375.1 of uncultured Alphaproteobacteria bacterium. Classification (GTDB taxonomy): domain Bacteria; phylum Pseudomonadota; class Alphaproteobacteria; order HIMB59; genus CACPNW01. The sequence continues at coordinate 26,547 of CACGRD010000014.1, read as the reverse complement.
TAAATATTTTCAAATTGCACCATGTTTTAGAGATGAAGACAGTAGAGCAGATCGTTCTCCGGGAGAATTTTATCAATTAGATTTCGAAATGAGTTTTGTAACTCAAGAAGATGTTTTTGAAGCTATTGAGCCAGTTTTATTTGAAATATTTGAAGAAAATAAGAAAAATAATGAAATTAAGGTAAGCCCATATCCATTTAGGAGAATACCCTACAAGGAGTCGATGGAAGTTTATGGTTCTGATAAGCCTGATTTACGAAATCCACTTGTTATAAACGATTATACAAATGTATTTAAAGGTTCAAATTTTAAAATATTTAGTAATCAAATAGAAAAAGGTTCAGTTGTTAAGGGAATAATTGTTAAAAATACTGGCGATCAACCTAGAAGTTTCTTTGATAAATTAAATAATTGGGCAAGAGAAGAGGGTGCAGCTGGATTAGGTTATATTTCATTTACAGAAAATATATTCAAAGGACCTATTGCAAAGAATTTAAATGAAGATCAATTATTATTATTAAAACTACAAGAAAATGACTCAATTTTTTTCATTTGTGACAAATTAAAAGAGGCTCAATTATTTTCTGGTAAAGTAAGAGAAAAAATTTGTAATGATTTAAATTTACTCAATAAAAATTCTTTTGAATTTTGTTGGATAGTTGATTTTCCTATGTATGAAATTGATGAAAAAACTAATAAAATACAATTTAGTCATAATCCGTTTTCCATGCCGCAAGGTGAGATGGAGGCTTTAGAAAAAAAAGATCCTCTTGATATAAAAGCATATCAATATGATATCGTATGTAATGGTGTAGAGCTATCTTCTGGAGCAATTAGAAATCATAAACCTGAAATTATGTATAAAGCATTTGATATAGCTGGGTATTCGAGAAAAGACTTAGAGGAGAAATTTTCAGGAATGCTTAATGCCCTTAAGTTTGGAGCACCTCCTCATGGAGGTAGTGCACCAGGTATTGATAGAATTGTTATGTTACTTGCTGATGAGCCAAACATTAGAGAAGTAATAGCATTTCCAATGAATCAACAAGCCATGGATTTAATGATGGACGCCCCTGCAAGTATCGATAAAGAAAGATTGGAAGAATTAGGTATTAAATTAATAGATAAAAATTAATCCCGTTCCAAAAATTGCAATAATTGTTCCTACCCATGCTCCATAAGAGGGTATTTTTTTTGTTAATATCCAAAGAAGAAATAATATCATTATTGGGCTTGTGGATGATAAAGTTGCAACAATACCTGCATCAGCCTTTTGCAATGCAATTAAAAGTAAACTCATACCTAAAGCCATTCCTAAAAAGCCACTAAGAATTGATTGGTAAATAATTTTTGCTGTAAGATTAACTTTTGTATTAAAAACTTCAAAATTTAAAAAAAATGTAAATGATAAAAAAATACATGAAATTGTTGTTCTAATTGCTGCTGAAGCTATTGGATCTGCTCCATCTGATAATATAGGTTTCATCATGACTAAGCCAATTGCTTGGCACAAAGCGGCTCCAATGGATAGAATAATTCCTATATAAAGTGAACCTTCTACTTTTTCCCATCTATGATCAGATCCTTTTTTATCTCCATAGGAAATTGCAAAAACAACACCAAAAAAAACAACAAAACAACCAATAATACTAATAGTTGAAGCAAGTTCATTTAGAAAAAAAATATTAATTACTACAGTAAAAGGAGCTGCTAATGAAAATAAAATATTATTTCTTCTAGGACCAATTTTTTGTAAAGCAATAAACAATAAAGTATCACCTAAGAATATCCCAACAATTCCTGAAATAATAATAATAGTTAAGTAATCAACACTTATTGTATTCCAAGTATTTATATAAAATGTGTAAGTAATTAACATTATTGATACAAAAAATAATCTAAGACGATTAAAAGCCAAACCTCCAATAGTTCTTGTAACATCTGCTGATACTAAAGATGCTACTGCCCAACAAAGTGCAGCAGCTATTGCAATAAAGTAATAATAGATCATATTATTTATTAAAATAAACTTAAAATAAATTTAATAGGTATTGATAAATACTCACCTAAGAGATGTTCTTGTAATGCAAATCTTTTAATTAATCCTGTTGCTCTTAATATTGCATATATTACTAAAGCCCATAAATAAATTCCAAAAATAAAATTTATGTATGATATTATTTTTTTAAATTTGTTATAATAATTCATATGAAACCTAAATATTGGAATAAAGGTAAGATTTACCTATCAAATAAAGACAAAGTTTTGAAGAAATTAATTCAAACTTATAGGAATGAATATTTAAATCTAAATACCAATTATTTTCATTCATTAATTAATTCAATAATTGGTCAACAAATATCAGTATCTGCAGCTGATTCGATGAAAACTAAATTTTTTAAACTTAAAAGAAATATAACACCACAAACTGTTTCTAAGTTACGTACTACAGATTTACGAAAATGTGGTCTATCTAGACAGAAAATTTTGTATATAAGAAATATTTCTAAATTTTTTTTACAAAATAAGAAATTCATAAAAAATATTAATAAATCTTCTGAAGAAGAAATTTATAATAATTTAATTGAAATAAAAGGAGTAGGGAATTGGACTATTCATATGTTTTTGATGTTTAGTTATGGAAGTTCAAATATTTTTCCAACAGGTGATTTAGGCTTTTTAAAAGCTATTTCAAAACTTTATAAAGTTCAACTTCCTATAAATGAAAGAAAACTTAAATTACTCTATAAAAAATGGAGTCCGTATAGTTCACAAGCCACATGGTATTTATGGAGATCATTAGACCCCATTCCAGTTAATTATTGATATTTGCTCCTTGCTCTATCCAAACTTTTAATATCTCTCTTTCATTTTTTGTAATACCAGTAAGATTATTTGGAGGCATGATTTCAGCATCAATAGCCTGAGCTTTAATTAATTTTATATTATTTACAATATCTTGAGCCGTGTCATAGACAACTCCTTTAGGTGCCGCTTCAATACCTTCAAAAGTTGGATATTTGGCATGACATGTTCCACATCTGTATTTAATTATATTTTGTACTTCATTAAAACTGACTAATTCTAAAGAAAGAGATGCATTTGCATCTTTTTTTTCAAATATTGAAAGACTACTTAAAGTCATTAAAAAAAACATGATTAAACCTGCTGATGGCAAAATCCAAAATTTATATTGTTTTTTATTTCTTAGATTAAAGTAATGGCGAGTCAAAATGCCAGCTATTGATATAACAGCTAATATTAACCAATTATTTACTGCCCCATACGTGAAAGAAAAATGTGAGCTAATCATTATAAACAACACAGGTAATGTAAAATAATTATTATGTATTGATCTGTTTTTTGCTTCTATTGAAAGATTTAAATTTGGCTTTTGACTGTTTTCAGCGGAAGTAACGAGATTTCTTTGTGCAGGAATAATGATTCTAAAAACATTAGCTGCCATAATGGTACCAATAATTGCTCCAACATGTATGTATGCAGCTCTTGATCCATAAATTTGGGTTAAAAAATAACTTAATAATACAAATAATAAAAAACCAGTTGCAATCAAAGTTTGTTCATTATCTTTTAAGACATTTTTACAAAGATAATCATATAGAAGCCAAGACCCTATAAGTAATAATATAGATATTAATATTGCTTGAAATGGAGTTAATATAATACCGCTAGCTCCCAACATCATAGAGCTTGCATTTAAATAATAAACTAAAATTAGAAGTACAAAACCACTTATCCAAGTTGCATATGCTTCCCATTTAAACCAATGAAGAACTTTTGGAAGTTTTTTAGGAGGTCCTTTTAATTTTTCAATTCTATAAAATCCACCTGAATGAACAGACCATAAATAACCATCAAGGTGTTTAAAATCTGGATCATCTCTTTCCAGTCTACTATCTAGCCAATTAAAATAAAATGATGTTCCAATCCATGCTACACCAACAATTATATGAACCCATCTGACAATTAAATGTAACCACTCAGAATATACCGCAAATAAAGTTTCTGTTGGAACTCCTAAATTATAAAAAGCTGCAGTAAAAGCTATAACTATTGTAGTTGCAATTACAATATAGAGCCTTTGTTCTTTAGATTTTAAACCTGAAAATGCCCCAAGGACAAAAAATAATAATAATCCTAATAATGCTGATGCTGGTAGTGACAAAAGTAAATTATGAAAAAAGGTTTGGAAGTCATAAGATTGAACTGGTGCAACAATTTTAAGAAACAATTCCATATTAATATCTTATTTTATTTTCTTCTTTTTCCCAAATATTAAATGCTTTTATTGCCTCGTCACGTGATAATTGACTGATAGGGATTTTTCTCTCTTTTATTTTTAATGATAGTTCATCATAAATAAACTTGTCATCAAATTTAATTTTTGCAGCATCTTCTCTAGAATTACCATAATATACTCTGTCTATATGTGACCAATATATCGCACTCAAGCACATAGGACATGGTTCGCAACTGGAATACAATTCACAACCTTCTAAGTTAAAGGTATTTAATTTTTGACATGCATTTCTAATAGCAACAATTTCAGCATGAGCAGTAGGATCATTGTTAAATGTTACTCTATTTACTCCCTCTGCAATAATTTCATCTTCTTTTACAATAACACATCCAAAAGGACCTCCACTATTTTTGATATTATCAATTGAAAGTAAAATAGCTCTTTTCATAAAATCTATATTTGTCATATAACTTCTTTAATTTTATTATTTGATAAATGTTTTAAGCTATTTTTTATTGATATTATTCTTGTAATTATTGAGAAAGCTATTTCATTTGGATCTTTTGAGTTGCCAATATCAATTCCAATCGGACACTCAATTTTCTCAACTATTGATTTATTGTGACCATTATCAATTAATCTTTTATAAAACCTTTTTTTCTTTGTAAGAGATCCAATTAAACCAACAAAAGTATTATTTTTTTTCAAAATTTCATTTAATATTTTTAAGTCATAATCATGACTGTGAGTTAATACTATAAAATAAGAATTATCTTCTAGTTTTGAAATAATCTCCCAAGGTTTTTTTGAAAGTAAATAATTTATATCTTTGATATTTGTCATTTTTAAATAATCTTCTCTTGAATCAATTATAAAAGTGTTAAAATTAATATTTTCTAATTTAGAAATTAATGCTTGACCAATATGCCCTGATCCAAAGATATATAAGTTAGGTTTAACATTATTAACAATATATTCATCTTTTAGCGCATCTTTGGAATTACTATGTAAACTTAATTTAACTTGTACGTATCCACCACAACATTGTCCGATTCCTGGTCCAAGCGGAATATTCATTACTTTATTAGCTATATTTTTATCTATTAATTTTTTCGCTTCATCTATAACTAAATATTCTAAGTTTCCACCACCTATAGTTCCAAAGATAGTATCAGTTGAGATTAATATAATGTCATCTAAACTATTGGGCGATGATCCTTTAACTTCAATAATTTTAGCTTTCACTATTTTACAGTTAAAAATTATATTTTTACTTAACTTTTTAAGATACATATTAGTGCAAACTTTTTAATATATTTTCAGCAGTAGCAGGTGCAATTAAATTTTCAGAATTTTTTCCTTTATTAGCATTACATACTGCGTCCTTTAGTGCGATAAAACTAGAAATTGCGAGCATAAATGGTGGTTCTCCAACAGCTTTAGAGCGATTAATAACCTTTTCTTTATTAAAACCACGATCATATATTTCAACATTAAATTTAAATGGTGTTTCACCGGCAGTAGGTATTTTGTAAGTAGAAGGACTATGAGTTGTTAGAACTCCATTTGATTTCCAAGATACCTCTTCAGTTGTGAGCCAACCTAATCCTTGAATATAACCACCCTCAATTTGCCCTTTATCAATTCTTTCATTAATAGAATTGCCAACATCATGAATTATATCAACTTGAAGAATTTTATTTTCACCCGTTAATTTATCAATGATTACTTCAGTTACCGCTGCCCCATAAGTAAAATATAAGAATGGTCTTCCTTGAAGTGTTTTTGTATTTACATTAATTTTGTCAGTTTTATAGAAACCTGATGATGACAATGGAATTCTATTTAAGTAAGCAGTATTTATCAATTCTTTAAAAGATATTTTTCTTTTATCAAAATAAACAAAATTATTTTTATATTTTATTTTGCTATTTGTTTTAAAATAATCATAGATAAATTCATTTAGACCTGATTTGATTTTATTTATAGCATTAACAATTGCTGCTCCATTTATATCAGTTGTAGCTGATGCTGCACTTGCTGATGTGTTTGGCACTTTTTCTGTATCCGTTGAAGAAATTTTTATATTTTCGTAATTTAGGCCAAATTCATTTGAAGCCACTAAAGCAAGTTTCGTCATTAATCCTTGACCCATTTCAATTCCTCCATGATTTAAATGAATGGATCCATCAGTGTAGATGTGAACTAAGGCACCACCTTGGTTTAAATGAGTAGTTGTAAATGATATTCCAAACTTTACAGGTGTTATTGCTATTCCTTTCTTTAGAACTTTATTTTTTTTATTAAAATTATTAATTTCTGCTTTTCTTTTTTTGTAATTAGATTTCTTAATTAGTTTATTAAAAATATCTTCAATCACATTGTCAGTAATTCTCATCCCATAATGAGTAGTATTTTTAATTTTATCTTTATAAAAATTAATTTTTCTTATTTCACTTGCTTCTAGTTTTAATTTTTGAGAAATATTTTCAATTATATTTTCAATACATAACATTCCTTGAGGTCCACCAAATCCACGAAAAGCAGTATTAGAAACAGTATTTGTTTTACATCTATACGAATTAATTTCTATATTTGGTATGTAGTATGCATTATCGATATGATAGATGGCTCTATCATTTATAGCTCCTGATAAATCTGGAGAGATACCACATCTCGAAGCCATCATTAACTTTAGAGCAAGTATTTCACCATTATTATTAAAACCTACTTCATAATCAAATAAAAAATCATGCCTCTTTCCAGTCATGATCATATCATCATCTCTATCAACTCTTAGTTTTATTGGCTTAGATAATTTTTTTGCTGCAATGCTTGTAATGGCTGCAAATAAAAAAGATTGTGTTTCTTTTCCACCAAAACCACCACCAATTCTTCTTACTATTACATGGATACTATTGTAATTTTGTTTTAGTACCTTACCAATAATTTGCTGTGTTTCTGATGGATGTTGTGTTGAAGAATAAACTAAAAAATTATTGTCTTCTTGAGGAATAGTCATTGCAATTTGACCTTCTAAATAAAAATGATCTTGCCCCCCTGAATATAATTTACCTTTTAAAAAGTTGTCTGATTTTTTAAATCCATCTTTTATATTTCCTCTACTTAGATACTTAGGTTTTAAAACAAATGATTTTTTCTTTAATGCTTCTTCAATTGAAACGATCGGTTTAGATATTTTTAAGTCTATTTTTACTTTTAATGCAGCTTTTTTTGCTAAATTATTAGTTTTTGCTATAACTGCAAAAATTGGTTGCCCATAGTATTCTATATTTTTTGAAGTAAATATTTTATCACCTTTAAATATTGGCCCAACATCATTTATACCTTCAATATCTTTTTCAGTTATAATGTCTACTACACCTTCTGAAGATAAAACATCTTTATAATCAATTTTTTTTATTACCCCTTTACTACAATTACTGTATCCAATTACTGCGTGAAGTAAATTTTTAGGTTCTGATATATCATCAGTATAAATTGCTTTACCAGTAACATGTTTTACTGCACTTTCATGTTCAATATTTTTTGTAAATATATTATCCATTAATATAACGTTGATTTAATTTTATTATTTTCATTTAAAAACCTCTCTAAAAGGTTTTGACTAATTTTAGTTCTATAATTTTTTGACGCTCTCATATCATCTATTGGATCAAATTCTTTTTTAATAATTTTCTTTGCTTCATTAATATTTTCTTCATTAAATATTTTATTCAATAAAAATTTTTGGGCTTTTTCAGCTATTTTTGGAGTTTCTGCTAAACCTCCACAAACAATTTTTATTTCTTTAATAATATTTTTTTCAATTCTAGCATTTATAGCCATGAAAACAGAGCTTATATCATCATCAATTCTTTTTGAAATTTTATAACATTTAAGAATATTTTTTTTATTGATGGGTATTATAATTTCTTTAATTATTTCATTAGTTTTCAACTTTGTTTTTCGATAGCTAAGAAAATAATTATCCAATAATAAAGTTTTTTTAACTTTTCCTTGAATTATAATTTTACTATTGAGTGCAATTAATACAGGCAAACTATCGCCTATTGGAGATGCGCTTCCAATGTTACCTCCAAGAGATGCAGTATTTCTTATTTGCTCAGATCCGTATCTTTCAAACATTTTAGCAAATGTTGGATAAATATTTTCTAAAATTGGTAAAATATCATTTATGGGAGTAGCAGATCCAATGTGTAAATTGTTGTTTTTATTTTTAATATAATTTAAATCTTTATTTGACCCTAAATAAAAAATATTTTTTAAATCTTTTCTTTTTTTTGTTACTTCAAGAGCTAGATCTGTACCCCCAACTAGTAAATGTCCATTACTAATCTTTTGATAGTCTTTTATTAGAGTATTTAAATTATAATGGATGAAAAACTTGGAACCATTTTTTTTAATAACTGTATCAGTTTTCTTAATTGATTTTAATAATCTAATAACTTTACTCTTTGAAAACTTATCACTTTTATAGCTATACATATTTTTAATTGCATTTTTAATTGGAAGATAACCTGTGCATCTACATAAATTTCCAGAAAGAAATTTATCGATATTTTCTTCTGTTGGTTTTATTTTATTTTCATACATATTGTACATTGACATGATAATACCTGGTGTACAAAAACCACATTGAGATCCATCACTATCAATCATTGATTGTTGAACAGGATGAAGTTTATTTTTTTGTATATGCTCAACTGTTATTAATTGCTTACCATGCAGAGAATACAAAAAAGTAATACAAGTGTTTATATTTTTATAAGAAATTTTATTTTCTTTTAATTCTCCTAAAACTGCAGTACATGCTCCACAATCACCAGATGCACAACCTTCTTTTGTTCCAGTTAGCTCATGATTATTACGAAGATAATTTAGTACTGTTGTATTTGTGTCTAAATCTTTGATAGATATTTTTTCTTCATTAAGAAGAAAATCGATATACGCTCTAGACACTAGCTTCCTCTATATGTTGAATAACTCCACGGGGTAATAAGAAGAGGAACATGGTAGTGCTCTTCTTTGTTAATTCCAAATCTAATTATTACGTCATCAAGAAAGAATGGTTCATGAAGATTTGTAAATTCCTTAAAATAACTCCCGCAAAGAAATAATAACTCATATTTTCCAAGAATAAAATTCTCTTTACCTAATAAAGGTTCATCACACCTGCCATCTTCATTGAGAGTGAAATTTGAAATTTTAACTTTATTTTCATCATCAATTTTGAAAAGGGACCCTTTTATACCAGAACCAGGCTTACCATTATAGGTATCCAAAACATGAGTAGTTAAATATCCTTTAGACATAATACTTATTCGTTTATACAGTATTTAGGTAAATATTAAATCAAGCATTTTTATGAAAGACGACAGAAATTATATAGGTTACGGAAATAATGACGCACACTTTTATTGGCCTAATAAATCAAAACTCGCTCTTCAATTTGTTTTAAATTATGAGGAAGGTGCTGAAAATTCAATAATGAATGGCGATGAAGGATCAGAAACTTTTTTATCGGAAATAATTAATGCAAAGCAAATAATAGGTGCCAGAAATATGAATATGGAATCAATCTATGAGTATGGCTCAAGAAGAGGTTTTTGGAGAATACATAATGAGTTCGAAAAAAGAAAATTACCTTTAACAATATTTGGTGTTGGTATGGCTTTAGAAAAAAATCCTGATGTTTGTGAACAAATAATTAAATCAAATTATGAAGTAGCTAGCCATGGTTATAGATGGATAGACTATCAAAATATAACTGAGGAGGTTGAAAAAGAACATACTATAAAATGTAACAATATTATTAAAGATATTTTTGGATATTTTCCTTCTGGTTGGTATACAGGTAGAACAAGTCCAAATACAAGAAATATAATTTTAGATAACACAAATATAATTTACGATAGTGATTCCTATGCTGATGATTTACCCTACTGGATAAAAGTAAAAAATAAAAAACATCTAATCATTCCATACACTTTAGATAATAATGATATGAGATTTTCTACATTACAAGGTTTTAACACCGGTGAAGATTTTTATAATTACTTAAAAAATTCATTTGATACATTATACAGAGAAGCAAATGATTTTAATAAACCTAAAATGATGAGTGTGGGTTTACATTGTCGATTAATAGCCAGACCCGGAAGATTTATGTCTTTGGTAAAATTTTTAAATTATATTTCTGGTTATAATGATATTTGGATATGCAAAAGAGAAGAAATTGCCAATCATTGGTATGAAAATTTTAGTAATGAAAGTTAAAGATATAAATAATTTTAAATCTGAAAAGTTTATTGATTCTTTTAAAAATATTTATGAAGAATCTAAATTTTTAACAGAAGATGCTGAAAAAAAGCGTCCATTTAAAAATAAAAAAGAAATGATAATAGTATTTTTAGAATTGTTTGATAATTTAGATGAAGAAACTAAAATAAATATAATAAAAAAACATCCTGATCTAGCAGATAAAATAAAAATCAATAAAGGTTTGTCTAAATTATCTGATGAAGAACAAACTAGATCTGGTTTAAAAGATTGTTCAGAACAAGAATTTAATTTATTTAATGACTTAAATTCAAGATTTAAAAAAAAATTTAATATTCCAATTATTTTTGCAGTAAGAAATAAAAATAAAAATGAAATTATAAAAGAGTTTAAAAGTAGATTAGAAAATAATGATATAAACTTAGAAATAAAATCTTCAATATCGCAAGTAAAAGAAATTGCTAAATTAAGATTAACAGAATTAATTAATGAATAAGAAATACATTCATAAAAATTATATAAACTTATGCAGTAAGGTTTTAGGTACCAAAATTCATAGATTTTCTGATCAATTTTTTGGATCAGCATCCAGATTGCTTAAAGAAGAACAGCCAATTTTTAAAGAAGGAGTATATGATAAAAATGGGAAGTGGATGGATGGATGGGAAACAAGAAGAAAAAGAATTAAAGGAAATGATTATGTTACTATTAAATTAGGCCTACCTGGTAAAATTAATTTAGCTGAAATAGACACAAGCTATTTTAATGGTAATCAACCTGAATACGCCACCATTGATGCTTGTTATTTTGAAAAAAATAAATTTAATTGGGTAAACATTTTATCAAAAAAAAAACTTAAACCAAATTATCTTCATGGTTTTAAAACTAAACAGAATAATAAAGTTTTTAATTTCATAAGATTGAATATTTATCCAGATGGAGGTGTTGCAAGATTAAAGTTACTAGGAAATCTAGATATATCAAAATTAAAATTTCCAAATAAAAAATTTGATTTACTTAGTGTTCTTAATGGATCAAAAATTGTTGCATGTAGCGATGAACATTTTGGCAGAGCTGAAAATTTGTTACTTCCATTTAAATCTAAAAATATGGGTAATGGCTGGGAAACTAAAAGAAGAAGAGGATCAGGATATGACTGGGTTATAATACAACTTGGAAAACCTGGTTTAATTGAAAAGTTTAATATTCAAACCCATTTTTTTAAAGGTAATTATCCGTCACATTGCTCAGTACAAGGTCTTTATTCAATAAAAAATATAAATGTAAGCAAATTAATAAATGAAAGTAAAAATTGGGAATATTTAATAAAAAATAAAAATCTTAAACCTAATTCATCATTAAAAATTAATTCAACTAAACAAATTAAAAAAATAAATTACTTGAAATTAAATATTTATCCTGATGGGGGTATTTCACGGATTAGGGCAATTGGAAAGTTTTTGTGAACTATAAGATAAAGAATATTAGTAAAGAGAATTTCAAAAATTATGGTGATTTAATTACGACATCTAATAAAAATTATGAAAGTATTAATAAAAATACAACTGATAGTTTTTTTGATTTAGCAAATATTCAAATAATTGGTGATGACAAAAGATCTAGATTAAATATTTTCCAAGCAAAGAAAAGAAACTTTCCATTAAAAATTAACATGTTGGAAAATCACCCCTTCAGCTCTCAAGTATTTCTTCCGTTTAAAGCAACTGGGTTTTTAGTTTTAGTTGCTCCAATAGGTGATAAACCCAAAATTGATTTAATTGAAATATTCAAAGTAAGTGGTGGTGATGGTATAAATTTTAATCCCAAAGTATGGCATTTTCCTTTAATATCTCTTGAGAATGAAAAATATATTACCATTGATAAAAAAGATGCGGATAATAATATTGAAATTTATAATTTTGAACAATCTGAAATATTTGAATTAAAATATGAGTGATACAATATTAAATATAGAAAATATCACAAAATCTTTTCCAAGAGTTGTTGCAAACAAAAAGGTTACTTTTGATATTAAAAAAAATGCAGTTCATGCAATTTTAGGCGAAAATGGAGCAGGGAAATCTACTTTGGTAAAAATTCTATATGGCCTCTTAGAACCAGATGAAGGAAATATTAAATTAAATAATAAGGATTTTAAAGTTAATTCCCCAGCAGAAGCAAGGAAAAAAGGAATAGGAATGGTATTTCAGCATTTTTCTTTATTTGATTCTTTATCTGTAAAAGAAAATTTAATTTTAGGAATTGATGAAAAGATGTCTTATTCGGATTTAGAAGCTAAGCTAGAAAATATAAGCTCAAGATATAATCTTCCCTTAGATTTAGATGCTCCAATTACTGCTTTATCAGCTGGAGAAAAACAACGTGTAGAAATTGTAAGAATTTTATTACAAGACCCTCAGATACTTATTATGGATGAACCAACTTCAGTCTTAACACCACAAGAAGTTGAAAGTTTGTTTGTAACATTAAATGCACTCGTCAAAGAAGGTCGTACGATATTATATATCACTCATAAACTCGAAGAAGTAATATCAATATGTGATACAGTTACAATAATGAGAAGTGGTGAAATTATAGACACTTCAAGCACTTCTAATCAAACAGCAAAAACACTGGCAACAAAAATGCTAGGACAAAAACTAGATGATTTAAAAACTAATTATGGGCATATAAAAGATGAAGTTAACTTTGAAGTAAAAAATATTTCATGTGATTTTAATGATCCATTTTTAACAGACCTTAAAAATATTTCTTTTCAAGTTAGATTGGGTGAAATTTATGGCATTGCTGGTGTTGCTGGTAATGGACAATCAGAATTAATGGACATTTTAACAGGGGAAAATATAAATATTAAATCTGGATCAATTACTTTTGATAGTAAAAAAATCGAAAAGTATGGACCACAAAAAAGAAGAGATTTATCTATTTCTTTTGTTCCCGAGAATAGACTGGGTCATAGTGCAGTACCTGAATTAAGTTTGTCCGAAAATATTCTTTTGAGTCAATTTCCAAAAAATAATTTTATTAAAAATGGTGTAATTTTGAAAAATAATGTTGATGATTTTGCCAACAATGTAATTAACGAATTTAAAGTTATTACTCCTGGGAATGATGCTAAAGCATCAAGCTTGTCTGGTGGAAATTTACAAAAATATGTCATTGGTAGAGAAATTTCATCTAAGCCAAAAATATTAATTATTTCACATCCAACTTGGGGGATAGATGCCGGCGCTGAGCATTCTATAAGAGAGTCTTTGATAGAATTATCTCAAAATGGAACATCTATAATTGTTATTTCTCAAGATTTAGATGAATTGATTGAAATTACTCATAGAATATCTGTTATTTATGATGGTAATTTATCCAAACCTTTTAATACTAACGAAGTAGAAATAGAAAAATTAGGATTATTAATGGGTGGAAAAAATGAATAGTTTATTTCCATCTATAGTTTCTCGTTCACAGAGTTCGGGTCTAATGAATTTTTTTGTTCCCTTAATATCTATTGTTTTAACTTTAATTACAGGTTCAATTATTTTTGTTCTTCTTGGTTTTGATCCAGTTTATGCACTGTATACTTTTTTTATTTCACCCATTTCTTCAACGTACGGTATTTCTGAATTATTTGTAAAGGCAACTCCTTTAGCCTTAATTGCAATTGGCCTCTCATATTGTTTTAAGAATAATATTTATAATATTGGAGCTGAAGGACAACTTACCATGGGTGCAATTTTTGGTGGAGGTATTGGAATTTTATTTCATGATACAAATGCTTTCTGGTTGTTGCCATTAATGATTTTTGGCGGAGCTATTGGAGGAGCATTGTGGGGCTTAATTCCAGCTATTTTAAAAACAAAATTTAATACAAATGAAATTTTAACAAGTTTAATGTTAGTTTACGTTGCTTTATATATTTTAGATTATTTAGTAGTGGGTCCTTGGAAAGATCCATTTGGTTATAGTTTTCCTAAATCAAGACCATTTAGTGAATCTGGAAGAATGCCTTTACTATTTGATGGTTTAAGGGTTCACTTTGGATTAATTATAACTCTATTTTTAATTTTTGTATCTTGGTTTATATTTTCAAAAACTATTTTTGGCTTTCAATTAAAAGTATCTGGTTACAGCCCCAAAGCAGCAAGATATGCAGGTTTTAATCAAACAACTTTAGTTTTTTTTGCTTTTGCAATTTGTGGTGCTTTTGCAGGTATTGCAGGTTTAGCTGAAGTATCTGGCCCAATTGGATTATTATATAGAGATATTTCTCCAAATTATGGATTTACTGCAATTATTGTTGCTTTCTTAGGTAGACTTCACCCAATAGGTATTATTTTTGCATCTTTAGTTATCGCTCTTACTTATCTTGGTGCTGAAGACGCACAATTATTTTTACAAATACCTTCAGCAGTAGGTTTTATATTTCAGGGTTTGGTTTTATTTTATTTATTAGGTGCAGAATTACTAATTAACTATAAATTAACTTACAAAAAATTACTATGAATTTAGATTTAATACTTGGAATATTACAAATTGTTTTAATTGCAACAACACCTCTTGTTTTTGCTGGTATAGGTGAGTTAGTTACAGAAAAATCTGGAGTATTAAACTTAGGTGTAGAAGGAATGATGTTGGTAGGAGCCGTGTCCGCTTTTATTATCTTAGTAATTACTGGAAGTTATTTTTTAGCTTTTTTTGTATCTATATTATCTGGGATTATCATGTCCGGTTTATTTGCTTTTCTAGTTCTATTTTTAATGTCAAATCAAATTGCTACAGGATTAGCATTAACTATTTTTGGAATAGGTCTTAGTTCGATGCTTGGCAAACAATATATTGGAACACCAATTGATGGTCTGTCTCCATGGTTTTTTGTTATATTTTCTTTTTTAATTGTTTTTTTGGTTAGTTATTTTTTTTATAAAACTAAAGCTGGTTTGATTTTAAGAGCAGTAGGGGAGTCTCATAATTCTGCACATGCTTTAGGGTATAGTGTTATTAAAATTAGGTTTTTATCAATTTTATTTGGAGGTTCTATGTGTGCTCTAGCAGGATCATATATTTCAATTTGTTATGCTCCAATGTGGCAAGAGGGTATGACTGCTGGACGAGGATGGATAGCATTAGCTTTAGTTGTATTTGCAACTTGGAAACCAGAAAGAGTTCTTATTGGGGCTTATATTTTTGGAGGCGTTACTATTCTACAAATGAATCTTCAAGCACTAGGTTTAAGATTTCCTGGTCAATTTTTCAGTATGGCACCTTATGTAGCTACAATTATAGTTTTAGTATTAATATCTAGTAATAAATTAAGAATAAAACTTAGTGCCCCAGCATCTTTGACTATTCCTTTTTATAAAGGAAGATAAATATCCACTCTTTTTTAAGTATTTTCTTATACAATTATTGATCTGATCTGTTTCTATATTACAAATGTTATTGAGTAATCGTTATATTAGCAGGTGAGGTTAAAATGATTAGAATTATAACTTTTTTATCTACTTTTTTAGTTTTTTCATTTGGTTCTGCTTACGCAGACCCTAAAAAAGTTGGATTTATTTATATTGGTCCTCCAGGAGATCATGGTTGGACATATATGCACGATGTAGGAAGAAAATATATGGAGAGTCAATTAGGTGACTCCATAACAACTACATATCTTGAAAATATTCCTGAAAATGCAGATGCAGTAAGAGCAATTCGAAAGCTAGCTGACTCAGGACATGATTTAATATTTACAACGTCCTTCAACTACATGGATCAGACACATGAAGTTGCGAAAGACTTTCCTGATATAAAATTTGAGCATGCTACAGGATATATACAAGCTGATAATGTTGCTACATATTCAGCTAGATTTTATGAAGGAAGAATGATTGAAGGTCATATTGCAGGTCATATGACTGAAACTAATACTATTGGATACATAGCTTCATTTCCTATACCTGAAGTTGTTCGTGGCATTAATGCATTTTATTTAGCAGCAGCTAAAGTTAACCCAGATATTAAAATGAAAATAATTTGGGTGTTTACATGGTATGATCCAGGTAAAGAGGCTGATGCAGCTAATACATTAATTAATCAAGGAGCTGACATAATTGTTCAGCATACAGATACATATGCGCCATGCCAAGCTGCTCAAAAGGCAGGAGTTTATGCGTTTGGTCAAGCTTCAAACCAAGAAGAATTCTGTCCTGATGCACATTTAACTTCAATTGAAGATATTTGGGGTCCTTACTATGCAGCAAGAGCAAAAGCTGTTGTGGACGGCACTTGGTCTTCAGGTGATACTTGGGATGGTATGGATAAAGGTATGGTTGTAATGTCACCATATAATACTAAACTTATGCCAGCAAGTTTAATTCAAGAAGCTGTAAATATGGAAGTTGGGATTAAAGATGGAACCATTCATCCTTTCACAGGTCCAATTTACAATCAAGCTGGTGAGCTTGTGGTTCCTGAAGGTGAAGTAGCGCCTGATGGAATGTTACTTGGAATGAACTTTTATGTTCAAGGTATTGACGGCGAAGTACCACAATAATTAAAATTCTTATACCCTCTCTCTTTATAAGAGAGAGGTTTAATTTTTAATTTCAAAGGAAGATTTATGTCTGATTTACACATTAGTTGGGATGAATATAGAAGTAAAACTGAAGACTTAGCAAAACTAATTCATAAAGATGGATGGCAATTTAATCAGGTTGTATGCATTGCAAAAGGAGGCATGAGAGTAGGGGATGTAATGGCAAGAATATTTGATGTTCCTTTAGCAATTCTTTCTGTTGAATCATATAAAGGTGAGGGAGTAAAAAATAAAAGAGGTGCAATCACATTTTCGAGAGATTTAGCAAAAACAAGCCCTAACATTGGATCAAAAGTTTTAATAGTAGATGATTTGGCAGACTCAGGAATTACTCTTAAAAAAAGTATTGATTGGTTAAATCATACTTATGGTTTTTATATAGATGAACCAATTAGAACTGGAGTTTTGTTTTATAAGTCAGTATCTTCATTTAAACCAAATTACTATGTTGATTACTTAGAAGATTCTCCTTGGATACATATGCCTTATGAAGTTTATGAAACTATGAAACCAGAAGAACTTGGTTAAAAAATCGAAGAAATTTCCTCAAATTTTTTCTTTTGTTTAGCAAATTTTGGTATTGTCGCATCTCTATCTGGTCGTCCTACGATTAGTAAAACAAATGGTTTTTCATTGCTAGGCCTCTTTAAAATTTTATTAAGAAATGTCATTGGACTTGGTGTGTGTGTTAACATTGCTAACCCAGAAAAATGTAAACAAGTAATTAATATGCCAGTAGCTATTCCGACGGACTCTTTAACATAATAATTTTTTATTTTTTTATATTTTGAAACTGAATATTTTTTTTCAAATATAGCTATTAAATAAGGTGCATTTTCAATAAATTTTTTATTTTCATCAGTTCCTAAAGGAGTTAACGCATCTAACCACTCTTGAGGTGCTTTATACTTATAAAATTTTTCCTCTTCTTTTTCTGCTTCTATTCTAATCTTCTTTTTTACAGTTTTATTTTTTATTACTACAAAATGCCAAGGTTGAAGATTGGCTCCACTTGGTGCTGATCCTGCGGATAAGATTGCATTTTTAATAATATTTATATCGATTTTATCTTTTGAAAATTCGCGTATACTTCTTCTCTCTCTAATATTTTTATAAAAATTTTTTGAATTAATCTTCATTTCTTTGATAGTTTGATTTGAAAATTTTAATTCTTCAGCTATGTATTTTTTAACTTTATGCATTGGTTTGTTATTATTATTGGAATACTATTAATTTCTATATCAATTAGTAACCCTCTATATAAACTAATTATAAAAAAACGTATAAGATTCCATCTTTTTATTGAAATACTGTTTAGGATAATACTGTTTTTAATTAGTATAATTATTATTTTTCTTGGTTTGTACTTAGAAAGTATTTCTTAATATCTTCTTATATTTCTATCGATTAATGCAGCCCATGCATCTATTCCGCCAAGTACATTAACACAATGATTATAACCTTGTGCTTTAAGCCATTTGCATACAGCTTGGCTTCTTGTACCGGTATGACACATTACAAAAATATTTTTTTCCTTATCTAATTCGGTGTATCTTTTAGCAATCTCTGAAAGTTTCATGTGTATTGTGCCTTTAATATGTGCATGATCTCTCTCAGTATCTTCTCTTACATCTATAATTTGAATTTTTTTATCATCTTGCTTAAGCTCATTTAACTGATGAACTGTTATTTCACTGCTACTGTAAAGATCCATTATATTATCTTATTATAAATACTACAAGATTTCTACTATTTTAAAAAAATTAATTTTAAAAATTAAATTTGTTATTTCTAACTTTTTCATGTATGAGCGATTAATATTATGTCAAACAAAATAACTTTTTCAGCTTTTGGTAGAGATTCATATTATCACAGAGATTGGTTCAAAAAAAATGGTTTCAAATTCGATAGAAGTTCTAGAAAATGGACTGTAGAAAATTTACCAATAGATAATGCAGAAGAATTTGCCAGTTATTGTAGGAAATACGGTTTAACATTTGAACGATCTGATAGAATGATTACAGAATTTGATTACGCAGATTATCTCTGGGATGGAAGAAGAGATGAATTTATGAAATCTTCTGAAAATATTGAAATTCCTCAACCAAAAAATAAAATCTAATTTTTGTTTAATAAATTATTATCAAATAATTTAATACTTCTTATAATTTTAGCTGCAATTTGGGGATCTTCTTTTTTTGTTATTAAAATTTGTCTGTCTAGTTTTACACCTACAAGTATTGCTTCCTTAAGATTAATTATAGCATCAATTTTCTTAATTATTTTATATTATTCATATAACAATCATCCTAAATTAAATCTCGATTTAGTTTTAATTCTTTCTTTTATTGGCATTACTGGAAATTTTTTACCATTCTATCTGATTAGTTGGGCTGAACAATACATTCCTTCTTCTACTGCAGGGTTATTAATGTCGGTTGGTCCCTTAATAACATTACTAATGTCTCATGTTTTAACTTCAGACGATAAGTTTACTTGGGTTAAATTTTTATCAATTATTATAGGTTTTGTAGGTATTATTTTTATTTTAGATATAGGTAAATTTAATTTTCAAGATGAAAACTACATTAGTACTTTAGCAAAAATTTTTGTGATTATAGCTGCATTTGGCTATATGATTTCAAATATTGCTGCTTATAATAAATTAAAGAAATTAAGCCCTATTTCGATTACTACTTTTGCTACATTATTTGGAGCGATAATATCATTACCTTTCTTATTCTATGATTTTATTAATTACGAGAATAATATTAATAAGATTTCTTTAATTTCTATTATTTATTTAGGTGTTTTTCCAACAGCTATTGCATTTCATATGCGCTATCATATAGTTAAGCAATCTGGTCCGGTTTTCTTGTCTTATGTTGCTTATTTAATTCCTGTTTTTGCATTAATATGGGGATTCATATTTCTTTCTGAAAAAATAGTATTTAGTTCTGTGGTCGGAATTATTCTAGTTTTTATTGGTCTGTTTGTTGGGCAAAAAAGATCAATGAGTAAAATATCCGTAAAAAACATATAATACTAATAAAACAGCAATAAAAATAGACACATTTTTGAAGTTAAAGTATTTCATTTAAGGTTGAAATTTAATTTTTTATAGTCCAATATACTTTTATTATGAGCGACTCAATTAAATACTTACTTGAAGAAAATAAAGCACCAAAGTTTTGGTATAATATTAATGCAGACTTACCAAGTCCACCACCACCACCATTACACCCTGGAACTAAACAACCAGCAGGTCCTGATGACTTTGCTCCTTTATTTCCAATGAGTTTAATTATGCAAGAAGTATCTACTGAGAGAGAAATAGAAATTCCTGAACCAGTAAGAGAAGTATATAAACAATGGAGACCTTCTCCTTTATTTAGAGCAAGAAGATTAGAAAAGTTCTTAGATACACCAGCTAAAATTTATTATAAATATGAAGGTGTTAGTCCTACCGGAAGTCACAAACCAAATACTGCAGTCCCACAAGCATTTTTTAATAAGGAAGAAGGAATAAGTAAAATTTTTACTGAAACGGGCGCAGGTCAGTGGGGAAGTTCACTAGCTTTTGCAGGCCAAATCTTTGGTATAGATATAGAAGTTTTCATGGTTAAGGTTAGTTTTGATCATAAACCTTACAGAAAGTTAATGATGCAATCATTCGGCGCTAACTGTCACGCTAGTCCATCTAATTTAACTGATTTCGGTAACAAGTTATTATCAGAAAATCCTGATAACCCTGGAAGCTTGGGAATAGCTATATCAGAAGCAATAGAAGCAACTGTTAAAAGTGGAGGTAAAGCAAAATACTCACTTGGAAGTGTTTTAGGTCATGTTTTAATGCATCAAACTATAAATGGTAACGAAGCTATTATGCAAATGGAGATGGCTGGAGATTATCCTGATATAATTGTTGGTTGTACAGGTGGTGGTAGTAATCTTTCTGGATTAATGTTCCCATTCTTAGGACAACAATTAAGAGGTGGTCAGAAAATTGATATAATTGGTTGTGAGCCTGCATCATGTCCATCATTTACGAAAGGTAAGTATGCATACGATCATGGTGATATGGCAAAAATGACTCCATTAATTAAAATGCATACTCTTGGATCTGATTTCTTACCGCCGGCTAATCACTCTGGTGGATTAAGATACCATGGCATGTCTTATCATTTAAGTCATTTATATGAATTAGGTCTGATGAGAGCAAAGGCTTATGGTCAAAAAGATTGTTTTGAAGCTGGTTTAACTTTTGCAAAACAAGAAGGAATTATTCCTGCTCCAGAAGGAAACCATGCAATTAAAGGTGCTATTGATGCAGCTTTAGACTGTAAAGAAAAAGGTGAGTCAAAAACTATTCTCTTTAATTTATGTGGTCATGGATATTTTGATATGTCAGCTTATGATGATTATCTAAATGGATCAATGGCTGATGATGTAATTGATGATGATGGAATAGGTAAATCTATTTCTCAAATACCAGAAGTAGCATAATTTAAGTTTAAATTTTTTTTTATTTAATTAAAGGTGTTTCTTTATTATGGTTGAAATTAAACCTTTCAAAGGAACACGTCCTTACAACGAAGATGCAAAAAATTTAATTGCTCCCTCTACTGATCATTTAAGTATTGAAAATATAGAAATATTTAAAAAAAATAATTATTGGAATTATTTAAAAATTTTGAATCCTGTTGGACAATTAAAAGAAGCAGATACTCTCTTAGAAGCTAAATCACATTTTAATGAAATGAAAAAAAATGACGTAATTAAAAAAGATAAAGAATTATTTTATTACATTTATCAAATTGAATTTAAAGGCCATACTCAACTAGGTTTTTTATCTCTTTCTAAAATATCAGATTTTGTAGATGAAAAAATTAAAGCTCATGAAAAAATTTATGAAACAAGGATGAGAGAAAGAGCAGAGCAAATGTTAAATATAAAAACACAAATTGGTCCTATTTATGTTGTATATAAAAAAAACATTAAGATAAAAGATTTATTATCCTCTATAATATCAAATACTCCAGATTATGATTTTGAAAGTTTTGATAAATCTATTCATAAACTTTGGTGTGTCTCTGAGGAATCTTTCATAAAAAAACTGTCTTCTGTTTTTTTAAATGAGGTAGATAATTTTTATATTGCTGATGGACATCATAGAATGGGTGCAATGAAAATTATTGGTGAATTAAATTATAATAAAAATATTTTACAGGAAGATTTTATGATAGCGGCGTTTCCAAGTGATGAGGCTAAAATATTTGATTATAATAGAGTTGTTAAAGATTTAAATGGTTTAAGTGAAGAAAATTTTTTAGACATTCTTTCTGAAAACTTCGAAATAAAAAAAGAAAAAAATCCTTTCAAACCTCAATCTAATAAACAATTTGGAATGTATCATGAAAAAAAGTGGTATTCATTACATTTTAAAACTGAATTAAAAACTGATAATTTTGTTGATACGCTAGATATTAATATTTTAAATAATTTTATTTTCAAAAAACATTTAAATATTTCTGATGTTAATAATGATGAAAGAATAAGATTTATTGCCGGATGTCATGGTTTGGAAGCTTTAGAAAAAAAAGTTGATGAAAATAATGACAGTGTGGCATTTTCTATCTTCCCATCTTCAATAAGTGATGTTATTAAAGTCGCGAATAAAAATTTGACTATGCCTCCTAAATCCACATGGTTTGATCCAAAACCTTTAGATGGCTTAGTAGTTTATGAGTTTGAAAAAAATGTATGAATAAACCTAATACTAAACCTAATAATCCAAATTTTTCAAGTGGACCAACTTCAAAAAGACCAGGCTGGGACATATCTGTTTTGAGTAATGCTTTAACAGGTAGATCTCATAGGTCTGCTGAATGTAAAGCAAGACTTAAAGAAGCAATAGATAAATCAAAAAGTATTCTAAATTTACCTGATGATTATTTATTGGGTATCATGCCCGGATCAAACACTGGTGCTTTAGAGGCAGCAATGTGGTGCTTATTAGGAAAAACGGGAGTCGATATTCTTGCATGGGAAAATTTTGGTAAAGATTGGGTAATAGATGCAATTAGTGAATTAAAATTAGATAATTTAAATATTCATGAAGAAGATTATGGTAAACTACCTGATCTTAGCAAAGTCAATTTTGATAATGATGTTATTTTTACTTGGAATGGAACAACATCTGGGGTCAAAGTTCCTAATGGAGATTGGATACCTGATGACAGAAAAGGCCTAACCATATGTGATGCTACTTCAGCAATCTTTGGCATGCCTATAGATTATAATAAATGTGATGTTATAACCTGGTCTTGGCAAAAAATACTTGGAGGAGAGGCCGCTCATGGAATGATAGCAATTTCTCCACGTGTTGTTGAAAGATTAGAAAGTTTCACACCTAGTTGGCCAGTGCCCAAATTATTTAGATTAGCTGAAAACCAAAAATTGATAAAAGGTATTTTTGAAGGAAACACAATTAATACACCGTCAATGATATGTGTTGAAGATATTATTGACTCATTAAATTGGGTCTCTTCTCAAGGAGGATTAAATTCATTAATCTCCAAATCTCAGAATTCTTTACAAAAAATACGAGAATGGATTAATGATAGAGATTGGGTTACTTTTTTATCTGAAATTGAAGATGAAAATTATATTTCAAATACTGGGATAACTTTTAAAATTATTGAAGATTGGTTTACTAGTAAAGATGAAAGTGGTCAAAGAGCTGTAATGGCGGATATTTGTAAGTTGCTTTCTGAAAATAATGTTGGATTTGATTGTAATGGATATCCAAAGGCACCACCTTCTTTTAGAATATGGGCAGGAGGAACAGTTCAAACTTCAGATGTAGAATTAGTTTTACCTTGGATTGATTGGGCTTATTCAGAAATTAAATCAAATTATGCCTAGAGTATTAATTTCAGATTCACTAGATAATATTGCATCAGAAATTTTAACAAATAATAATATTTCAGTTGATACAAAAACAAATTTATCTCCTGAAGAATTAAAAAAAATAATTGATAATTATGATGGTTTAATCATTCGTTCTGCAACTAAAGTGCCAAAAGATTTAATTAATTCTCTTTCTAATTTAAAAATTATAGGTAGGGCAGGAGCAGGAGTTGATAATGTTGATGTGGAAGCTGCTAAAAATAAAAGTATTATTGTAATGAATACTCCTGGAGGTAATACAAATGCTACAGCAGAACATACAATTAGTTTAATTTTTGCATTACAAAGAAAAATTACTGTTGCAAATGAAACAACTCATAAGGGTCTTTGGGAAAAAAAGAAATTAAAGGGAAATGAAATTAAAGGTAAGAAAATTGGTATTGTAGGTTTCGGTAATGTCGGCAAAAGAGTTGCAGAAATATCTAATTTACTGGGAATGCACGTTTTAATATTTTCTTCTTACTTTGAAACAATTAAGGATAGCTATCCTGATTATAATTCTTGTTCTATCGATGAGATTATTAAAGATTCAGATATTATTTCGTTTCACTGTAAACCTAATAAAGATGGTAATCCGATTATGAATAAAAATCATCTATCACTAATGAAAAAAAATTGCATAATTATCAATACCGCTAGAGGTAACTTAGTTGATGAAGATGATCTTAAAAATGCTCTTGAAAAAAAAGAAATTAAAGGCGCTGCATTAGATGTTTTTAAAAATGAGCCTTTAGAAGATAGTGGGTTTTATAATTTAGATAATATAATTTTAACTCCACATATTGCTGCATCTACTGATGAATCACAAATAGTTGTAGCAGAAATGGTTGCTAATCAGTTTGTTGAATTTTTTAATAATAATAAAATTATAAATTCAGTTACTTAATAAAAATTTCAGTTAAATTTTCTAAGTAAGCGGATGGATTTGAGAGAATGTTACCATCTAATATATTAGCTTGATCTAAAATTAAATTTGAAGCTTTTTTATGGTCAATTTTTGTTAAATTTTGAGATAAACTTACAATCATCGGATGGTTTGGATTAATTTCAAGTATTTTTTTTGAAACAGGAGTTTTTTGATTATGCATTTTCATCAGTTTTTCCATATTTATATCCATGCCAGCTTCTTCAGCAACAAGTAGAATTGGGCTTTTGGTTAATCTCTCAGATACAATTACATCAGATATTGTCTCTTTTAGCTCTGTTTTAAGTATGTTAATTAAATCATTGATTTTACTATCTATTTCTTTTTTATTTTCATCTTTCTTATTTGATTTTTCACCAACTTTTGAAACATCAACCTTACCTTTGGTTATTGATTTAAATTCTAAATCTTTAAATTTATTTACATTTTGTATCCAAAACTCATCTACTGCATCAACCATAAACAAAACTGGTATCTTTTTATCAGTGAAAACTTCTAATTGAGGGGAGTTTTTAATATGATCCTTATCAGTATTAGCAAAGTAATAAATTTCTTTTTGATCTTTAGCCATTAATTTAGCGTACTCTTCAAGAGATATTTTTTTTTCATTTAAAGAATTTTCAAACCTTAATAGCGGTAGGATTTTTTCATGATGATCATTATGTTCGTATAAACCTTCTTTTAACACAGGACCAAAATTATTCCAAAATGTATCAAATTTATCATTTTCTTTCTTAGCTAAACTCTCAATTTCACTTAGAATTTTATTTGTAATACCTTTTTTTATTTTTGTAATAATAGGATTATTTTGAAGCATTTCTCTGCTTATATTCAGAGAAATATCTTGTGAGTCTACTACTCCTGGAATAAAACGTAACCAATTAGGAATTATGTCTTCACAATCATCAGTGATAAAAACTTTTTGAACATATAATTTTATTTTATTTTTCCTATCAGCATTGAATAAATCCATTGGTTGATTTGTAGGAAAATAAAGTAAAGCCTTATAACTAATAACACCCTCAGCATTATAGTGAATTGTTTTTAAGGGATCATCAAAGTTAAATGAAATATTATTATAAAATTGTTTATAGTCTTCCTCTTTTATATCTTTTTTATCTTTTAGCCATAATGGACTACCTTCATTTATTTTTTCTTCTTTTTCTTTATCGTCAAGATCTTTAAGATAAATTGGAAAAGGAATATAATTTGAGTATTTAGTAATAATTGATCTTAATCGAAATGAATCTAAAAATTCATCAGCATCCTTCTTTATATTTAATGTTATGCAAGTACCTCTTTTATCTTTTTTTGCTTCTTCTATTGTATAATTTTCTTTTCCATTAGATGTCCAAAGATTTGTTTCTTCATTTTCAGCATCTTTAGAAAGCACTTCAACATTATCTGCAACCATATATGAGGAATAAAAACCAACACCAAACTGTCCAATTGCAGAAATATCGTTGCCTTTTTTATTTTTCATAG
>CACGRD010000013.1 GCA_902575375.1 uncultured Alphaproteobacteria bacterium | reverse complement strand
AGATAAGGTCTCTAAAGAGACTGTTCAAAAGATTGCTAATGAAATTGTAAAAGGGCCAATAACAATATCGAGTATTGGACCACTATCTAAACTTGAAAATATTGATAAAATACAAAATCGTATTAACTAATCTGTTCAAAAATTTAGAAAATTTTACGATTAAGTTTGCAACCTTTTTTTTAATTACGATATTTCTATCAACTACTGCAATAACAAAAGAGATATATCCTTTTCAAGGTGGTCAAGGATTTGATACCAAGTACTTGTGGGATAAAAATTTGAATGGTAAGAAAAAATGGCTTCTACCAAAAAAAATACTTAAGGATCAATTTCTAGCGAAACTCTTAGCGTATGATAAAACCCAATTTTGGTATACAATGCATGATTTTATTGCAACAGGAGATTTCAACAGAGATGGTGTTCAAGATTACGTAGTAACAGTTTTAAATCTTGATAAGCAATTCAAAGCAAAATTAGACGAAGATCAAGGAATCTATGTCTGTAAAGCTAATAAAGATGCCGGTGCTTGTTTGGCAGAGAAAGGTGTTACACAACATAACTATCAAATTATTCTTGGTAAAAAAGAAACTTGAAGAGCTGAAGGAAAAGAGTCATATTGGGGTACAGGTTTAATACAAGACAATTTACCATTTATTCAAAGTGGAACTGCACAACCACTTATTGCAGATTTCAATGGAGACGGTTGGGACGACATTTATTTGGCGGCGGCCGTTAATGATTTTGGAACAGGTTGCGGTGGGTATCATTCTTATTTCTTGTCACAGCCTGAGGGATTCTTAAAAGAGTCAAGTAAAACGCATATTGGTAACGGAAAAGATTTCAACAAAAAATATAATAGAATTTGTAATTATTCACACAGAGCCGATACAGGTGACTTTGATAAAGATGGTGATTTTGACATCATTCTTGCAAGTATTGATTGGAAAGGCAAAAACGGTGAAATGATTTGTCTTATCAATGACGGCAAAGGTAATATGAAAAGTTCAACTTGTGGTAATCAATTTGCCTTTATTGTAAGACACGCAGATTTTAATGGTGATGGACACATCGATATGTTGGCTGGTGCACATAGTTCAGATTGTTTTAAATATCATAACAACTGGAAGGGTCATCAAAAAAGTTCTAAAAACAGACACAGTCTAAGAATTCTTTGGGGTAATGGTACTAACAAATGGAACACCAAAAATTCAAAAGAAATAAAAAATGTAGGATATCACACAAAGACTAAAGATAATATTCCGCTATGTATGCCAGTAGGGACTATGGTTGCTGATGTTGATAACGATGGTGATATGGATTTAGTAGGCTCAACTATTGGTCTTAATTATGTTGGAGGTTATTTAATTACTTACTTGAATGATGGTAAGGGTAACTTTACAATCGGCTGGCAACAATCAATACATAGCGTAACTAAATATAACAAAGAGAATTGGCCTATGTCAGAGGTTAATCACGATGAGAATGGTTGGTACATATCAATACATCCTGCAGATATTAACTTTGATGGTAATATAGACTTTATGGTTAACGGTCATTGGCTTAATCCCGGCAATAATGATGTTTATATAAATAATGGAGATGGAACTTTTAAAACAGTAAGTGATGTGGACTTGAGAAAGTACGCAAAAATATTCTAGATAAAAATCTTAAATATTGTTTAATTAAATTTTAAAAAGTTATTTTATTTTTAAATCCTCTTTTATTGAATGATTAAGTTCTCCATCTTCAGATGATAAATTCATAGACACTTTTATAGATTCACCTACTTTGATACTTCCTTCCGAAAATTTTTTTCGTATGTAATTTTCTATTTCACGTTGCGAGCTAATGCCAACTTGTTTAAGAAATTTTCTAATCTCCAAATTTAAATTATCTTCATCCATGATTTACTATAAATTATTTTGATAGATTCATTCAATAATGTTATTAATTTTATATGGAAACAGCTTGTTTTGAAACTAAACTTGGTTGGATTACAGTGAAAAGAAACAGAGGTAATGTTTATTCACTTAGCTTTGGTAAAACAAATAAAACAATTGATTTAATTAACATTAAAAATCAGATTAATTTATATGCTTCTGGAAAACTTAAAAATTTTAAGATTAACTATTCTTTTGAAGGTTCCCCTTTACAAAAAAAAATTTGGAAAGAATTATCTAAAATTAAATATGGTAAAGTTTCAACATACGGAGAAATAGCAAAAAAAGTTGGTACGTCTCCAAGATATGTAGGTAATGTTTGTGGACAAAATAAACTTTTACTTATTATCCCCTGTCACCGTGTAATTCGTAGTGATGGCAAACTTGGAGGATTTTCTGGTAGAGGGGGAATCAAATTAAAAAAAAGATTACTCAACTTAGAACAAAGTGTCTCATAAAATAATTATTCTTCAACATACGCCCTTAGTAACACCTGGGTACTTTACCAAGTTAATGAATGAAGACTTAGTAGAAACAACTATTATTCGATTGGATGAAGGAGAAAAGATTCCTATTAATCTTGATATATTTGATGGAATGATATGTTTAGGTGGACCAATGGATACTTGGATGGAAGAACAATATCCGTGGATGATTGATGAAAAAAACAAGATAAAGGAATTTGTTCTAAATAATCAAAAACCATATCTTGGAATCTGTTTAGGCTGTCAATTTTTAGGTGAAATTCTTGGCGGTAAAGTAATTAAATCTAATCCTCCAGAAATTGGGGTTTTAAATATTAATATTTTAGATAATAAAAAAAAGGATCAAATTTTTCAAAATTTTGATAATCAGATTAAAGCATTGCAATGGCATAGTTACGAAGTAAGTGAACTAAATAATTCTGAAGTTACTATTTTGGGTTCATCAGATATTACAAAATTTCAAATATTTAAGTATAAAAATCATGCTTATGGTATTCAATTTCATATAGAAGTCGATGAAAACACAATCATTAAATGGTCCAAAGTTCCTGAATTAAAAAATGCTTTAGAAAAATATTTAGGAAAAAACTCCATTGATGAACTTGATATATTGCTTAGAAATAATATTCAAGAAATGAACAATAATACTAAAAAATTATATGAAAATTTTAAAAATTTAATGACTACCTAAAAGTTTCATGTTTAAATAGTTTTGGAGAAAATGTATGAAAAAAATTAAAGGACCTGCAATATTTTTAGCACAGTTTATAGGGGATAAAGAACCATTTAATTCACTACCTAGTATATGTAAATGGGTATCTGATCTTGGATATAAAGGAATTCAATTGCCAGCAGAAAATTTAGCAGTTTTTGATTTGGATAAAGCAGCTTCGAGTAAAGATTACTGTGATGAAATAAAAGGAATAGCAAAAAATTTTAATCTTGAAATAACTGATATTGCATCTCATCTAACCGGTCAATTGGTTGCAGTTCATCCTGCTTATGACACACTCTTTGATGGTTTTGCTGCTGATGAGGTAAAGGGTAATCCAAAAGCTAGACAAGAATGGGCAGTAAAAAGGATGATGAATGTCGCTCAAGCATCAAAAAACTTAAATTTAAAAACTGCTGCTACATTTTCTGGTGCTTTATGTTGGCCTTTTCTTTATCCATTTCCTCAAAGACCTGAAGGTTTAGAAGATGAAGCTTTTGGTGAATTAGCAAAAAGATGGCATCCAATTTTAGATAAATTTGATGAGTGCGGAATAGATCTTTGTTACGAAATTCACCCTAGTGAGGATTTACACGATGGTTCAACTTTTGAAATGTTTTTAGACAGAGTAAATAATCATAAACGTTGTAATATGTTGTATGACCCAAGTCATTATGTTCTCCAATGTTTAAACTATCTTGATCACATTGATATTTACCATGAAAGAATCAAAATGTTTCATGTTAAAGATGCAGAATTTAATCCGTCTGGTAGGCAAGGAGTTTACGGAGGTTATCAATCATGGATAAATAGAGCAGGTAGATTTAGATCACTTGGTGATGGCCAGGTTGATTTTAAATCAATTTTTTCAAAACTATCTGGTTATAATTTTGATGGATGGGCAGTTTTAGAGTGGGAATGCTGTATTAAAAGCCCTGAACAAGGTGCAGCTGAAGGAGCTCCATTTATTCAAAATCACATCATTGAAGTTACAGACAAAGCATTTGATGATTTTGCGAGTGCTGGAACTGACGAGCAAGCTAACAAAAAGATTTTAGGTATATAAAGAGTAATTATGGGAAGAAGATTAAAACTTGGGATGATAGGTGGTGGCCGAGGAGCTTTTATTGGAGCCGTGCATCGTCTATGCGCAAGGATGGATGATAAGTATGAATTTGTTGCTGGTTGTTTATCTTCAACTCCTGAAAAAGCAGCTAAGTCTGCTGAAGAAATTGGTCTTGATCCTTCAAGAAGTTACCCTGATTTTAAAACTATGGCTGAAGAAGAATCTAAAAGAGATGACGGCATTGAAGTAGTATCCATTGTTACACCAAATCATATGCATGCTGTACCGGCAATAGAATTTCTAAATAAAAATATTCATGTTATTTGTGATAAACCTATGACTTCTACAATGGAAGATGCTCATAAATTAGTTGAAGCAGTCTCTAAATCTGATGCTCATTTTTTCTTAACTCATAATTATTCCGGATATCCAGTTGTTAGAGGTATGAGATCACTTATTGAAAATGGAGCACTAGGCAAAATAAGAATTATTAAAGGGTCTTATCTTCAGGGTTGGCTTGGCTCAAAAGAAGAAGATTCAGGTTCTAATAAACAAGCAGAATGGAGAACTGATCCTTCAAGAAGTGGAGCTGCAGGAAGTGTGGGTGATATAGGCAGTCATGCTATGCATTTGTTAGAATTTATAACTCAATTAAAATTACAATCAGTTAGTGCAGATCTAACTACCTTTGTTGAAGGAAGAAAATTAGATGATGATGCTTCTATAATGATCAGATTAAATAATGGAGCTAAGGGATCATTATCCATCTCTCAAGTTGCAACAGGTGAAGAAAATAATTTTAGTGTTGCTATTTATGGTGACAAGGGTGCATTGAAATGGAGTCAAGAAAATCCAAATTATGCAACATTTAGTCAAGTAGGGGAGGCGAGTCAGGTAATAACTAGAGGCGGTTCGATTAAAGTTGAAGGAAGTGAAGCTAATGTCCGAATCCCTGCAGGTCATCCAGAAGGATATCTTGAGGCATTTGCACAAATCTATTCAGATGCTGCAGATGTTATTCAAAATAAAGAAAATAAGGAAGAATTATTAAAGATGCTTCCAAATATTGATGATGGATTGCACATAATGAAATTTATTAATGCTACTGTAGATTCGAGTAATAATAATTCTAAGTGGATAAATTTATCTGAAATAAATTGATATTTTTAGCAGTATTATTAGTTTTTTTTATATATGCAAATATTGCATACCAATATTCTCTTAAATATTCTTACTAAAATTTAATAATAAACTATTTCTCATCTTACGTTCATCACTCTCTTAGGGTGACGGAAGTAGACGAAAGTCGAAGGAACGCATGCAAAGTTATAAATCGTTCAATTTGCCTTAGGCAAATCGGAAGTAGGTTAACCCGAAGGAACGCGGATCTTAGTAATTAATTTCCATAGCTAAGCATGAAAAGTAACGCATGACTCAATGTGAGCCATGTACTGTGAAATTTATAATGGAGGATTAATGTTAAAAAAATCTATATATTTCATTAGCATTATTGCCGTCTTTATGCTCTTTAGTTCATACGCAAGAGCCGAAGTAGATGGTGAAGTGCAATACATTTTAAATACATTCCTATTTCTTGTATCTGGGTTCTTAGTCATGTGGATGGCAGCAGGATTTGCAATGCTTGAATCAGGACTTGTAACGTCTAAAAGTGTAGCAACAATAGCTGCAAAAAATATAGGCTTATATTCTATAGCTGGTTTAATGTTCTGGTTAGTTGGATATAACATGGCATATGGCATTCCTGCAGGTGGCTTTATTGGATCTCCACTTCCTTGGAGTGATGGTAGTGCTCTAGATACAGGTTATTCAGATGGTTCTGACTGGTTCTTTCAGATGGTATTTTGTGCAACAACTTGCTCAATCGTATCTGGAACACTAGCTGAAAGAATCAAAATTTGGCCATTTTTTATTTTTTGTGCTTTATTAACTGGTTTCATTTATCCAATCGAAATGGGTTGGCAGTGGGGTGGAGGATACCTAGCGGAAGCAGGTTTCTCAGATTTTGCTGGATCAACCTTAGTACATAGTGCAGGAGCAGCAGCAGCACTTGCTGGTGCAATTTTGTTAGGTCCAAGATTAGGACGTTTTACTGATAGTGGTGAAGCAGCTCCAATGGAGCCTTTTGCAAATTCATCAATTCCTCTTGCAACTTTAGGTGTATTTATCCTATGGCTTGGATGGTTCGGATTTAATGGTGGATCACAATTAGCTATGGGTACATTTGATGATGTAACAGCAGTAGCAACAATATATATTAATACTAACCTGGCAGCTGGTGCAGGTGTAATGGCTTGTGCTGTTATTTCAAGACTAGTAACGGGTAAAACAGATGTTGTAATGATGCTTAATGGAGCATTAGGTGGTCTTGTTGCAATAACTGCAGAACCATTAGCCCCATCACCAATCCTGGCAATAATCATTGGTGCAGTTGGTGGGTTAATTGTCTTCTATGGTACTAGACTTTTAATATCTCTAAAAATTGACGACGTTGTTGGTGCAATTCCTGTACACGGTTTTGCTGGAATTTTTGGAACATTAGTTGTTCCAATTTCAAACAGCGCAGCAAGTTTTGGTGCACAACTTTACGGTATAATAGCAATTAATGTTTTCGTTTTTGTTGTATCATTTATTATTTGGTACATTATGAAAATGCTCTTTGGTATTAGAATCAGTGAAGAAGCTGAAAAACTTGGTACTGATAAATCTGAAGTAGGCGTAATGGCTTATAGCATCAGAGACTAATGAATTTAGTGATTAGTACATCAACTCCTTATAGTTGGTCACTAAAAAATGGGAGAGCATTTGCTCTCCCAAACTTGCTAAATATTAGTGAGACTTTTTATGACTGAAGCAGAAATAATTAAAGAAAAAAAAAGAAACATATATTCAAGCTTTTTCTCTGAAGATTATGTCACTAAATTTTTATTTAAATCAATTTTACACCATGTTATCTCACTAGAAATATATGAAAATAATAAATTGAATGGAATTTCATTTGAAACTATCTGTGGAAACATACCTAAGTCGATTGGTTCTAGATCGTCCATTCAATCAATTTTAAACGAAGCTTTAGATAAAAATATTTTTGTTAAAGAGCAAAGTAAGTCAGATAAAAGAATTAAAAATTATTATTTAAGTAATAATTTTTTTGATATGATTAATACCTGGTTAAGAAAAGAGGGTTCATTTTTTAGGAAGATGAGTTTAGAAAATTAATTATATTTTAAAAAATTAATCTAATATTATTCTTAAATTAAGGAGATAAAGTATGAAAACAGCATTTATAATCAGTGGAAGGAAACATATATTGAAATATGAAAGAAAAATGCCTGAAAAAGAAGTAATTAAAATGAAATCATTTGTGACCAATAAAGGAATGAAACTTACAAAAACTTCGAAGTTTAAAATAAAAAAGGTTTTAGAAAAAGATAAAGAAAGGGTTTTTGAAATTATTCTATAATTAACAATTTCCAGAAAATAATGAAAGTTTACTTGCATCTATTCCTAATAAATTGAATGCATCGTTCCACTTATTATTAACTTTTTCGTCAAAGATAAAATCACTATCTGTTTTAAGAGTCATCCAACTATTTGAAGCTAATTCCCTTTCAATTTGTCCTGGGCCCCATCCTGCATATCCAAGAGCTAGAATACTATTCTTTGGACCATTACCTTTAGAAAGGTCTTCAAAAAACTCTGAAGTACTAGTTAACGCAACGCCTTTATCTATTGTTAGTGTTTCTTTTTGAATTACTTCATCAGAATGTAAAACAAATCCTCTGCCACTTTCAACTGGGCCACCATAGCGAATGTATAGTTTCTTATCCTCTAATGGCTTGTCTATACCTAATTGTTCAAGCAAATCGGGATAAAGATCATAATCAATTTTTTTATTGATTATTATACCCATAGCTCCATCTTTTGAGTGAGCACACATATAAATGACCGTTTTTTCAAATCTATCATCTTCCAAAGAAGGCATTGAAATTAAGAACTGACCAGTTAAATTCATATAGTATATATATTCGCGTTAATTTATATTTTTCAATATTGTATTGATTTATTTTATATGGACAAGATAATAAAAGTTATAAATCTGTTAAAAATAGTAATAATAATTGCTATTGGGCTATTTAGCACAGCTGGATATACCTTATCTTCAGATTGGGCAATTAGTGAAAAATCAAAAGTTAGATTGATTTCACCAATGACCGCATCAAATAATAATAACCAATTAATTTTAGCATTAGAATATGAACTAGAAGAGGAATGGAAAACATATTGGAAATCGCCTGGTGGAGGAGGTTTTCCTCAAAAAATTATATGGAATAATTCCTCCAATGTGAAAGATATTAAAATATTATGGCCAGAGCCAATAGAATTTGAAATACTTGGTTTAAAATCAATTGGATATAAAGATAAAGTTATATTTCCTTTAATTGTAGATATTGAAGATAATAAAAAGCAAACAAATTTAAATTTAAATATAAATTATTTAGTTTGTAGAGATGTTTGTATTCCAGGTAATGCGGATATATTTTTAAACTTACCATCTGGAGATGGAGCTTACACAGATTATTTTTTTGAAATTGAAAAAGTGCTATCTACTACCTTAAACAATAATATTGATTTTACACCTATTTCTAATTTTTCATTTAAAGCTACTGAAAATAGTAATAACGTTATTTTTGATATAGAAATATCAACCAATTCTTTTTTTGATAATCCAAAAATTTTTATTCACACACCATTTGGACTACCTGTTGTAGAACCAATAAATAATTATTCCCTTGATTTTCAAAAACTTAACACTTCTTTTTATTACAGTGCCGATCAATTTAATGAAAAAAAATTTCCAATAGAAATATTTTTTTATGACAATAATCACAGTTTTAAAGTTAAAAAAAAAGTAGAAATTGAAAATGTAGATAAAAATATTTCTATAAACAATAGTCTTATATATTTACTCTTAATTTCACTATTAGGCGGATTTATTTTGAATCTTATGCCATGCGTATTTCCTGTGTTATCGTTAAAATTATTATCTGTAATTAATACTGAAGATAAAAAAATAAAAAGTAGTTTTTTTATAACTGTATTGGGTATTATTACTTCTTTTCTTATACTTGGTGTATTTTTTGCGTTACTGAAACAAATCAATATTTCAATTTCTTGGGGTATGCAATTCCAAGAACCATACTTTTTAATGTTCATTTTAATGATTATATCAATGTTCTTCTTGAACACACTAGGCCTTTTCCAAATAAATTTACCGAGTTTATTACATTCATCCAATATTTTAAATTCAGGAAATAATTTTTATACAAAGAATTTTTTTAATGGTTTTTTTGCTACACTACTTGCTACTCCATGTTCTGCACCTTATTTAGGAACAGCTGTCACAGCTGCATTTACTCAATCAACAACATATTTATTTTTAATATTCTGTTTTATGGGTATAGGAATGAGCTTACCTTATTTGGTTGTAGCTTTTTTTCCAGGCTTAATTTCCTTCTTACCTCGATCTGGAAAATGGATGATTTATTTTAAATATTTTCTATCTATTTTATTATTAATAACAATAGTTTGGCTTTTAAGTATATTAAATAATTATTTTAATTATTTTTTTATAGTTTCATTTACTGTTCTATTAATCTCAATATCAGCAATTTTAAAATTTAGAATTTACCAAATTCCCTTAATTATTTCTTTAATAATTATTTTCTTTTTAACACCATATATAAATTCTTTTCAAAAAATTAATGAAGAAAACTATAAAAATAATAATTGGTTAGATTTTAATGCTAAAAATATTCCTGAAATAATAGCTAACAATGAAATTGTTTTTTTAGATATAACGGCTGATTGGTGCATTACCTGTAAGTTTAATAAAATCAATGTCTTAAATTCAAAAACAATTTCAGAATTTTTTGATTCACAAGAAGTGACATTGATAAAAGCTGATTGGACACAACCAAATGAAAAAATAAATAAATTTTTAAAAAAATATAATAAATTTGGCATACCTTTCAATGCATTTTATTCTTCAAAGTTTCCTGAAGGCATAGTAATGAATGAAATATTGACCGAGAAACAAATATTTGAAACATATAATAAAGTTAAATAAAAAACATGATTATTGATGATTTTAAAGTACCTATTATTAAAAAAGGCGTTTCATCAGTTTCTTCATTAAAAAATGAATTTATAAATAAAAAAATTGTCCTATTTGGTGTGCCAGGAGCATTTACGCCAACTTGTTCTGAGAAACATCTTCCAGGTTATATAAAATTATATAATGCATATATAAATAAAAAAATTGATGGAATTTATTGTCTCTCTGTAAACGATGAGCACGTTATGAAATCTTGGTTATTGAGTTATACAGATGGAGAAAAGATCAATGGAATTGCAGATGGAAATGCTGAGATTACAAAATATTTTAACTTGATATCTGATAAGACAAAAAATTACATGGGCTTTAGGTGTCGAAGATTTGCCATGATAATTGAAAATAATGTAGTTATAAAAAAATTTATTGAAAATAATGGCGAGTACCAAGTAAGTTCAGCTGAATATATTTTAGAAAAAATTTAACTTTTTTATTTAATAACTTTAACTTTTTCTTCTTTGAATTAAAGCGTAAACTGTTACTGCAACAGTGATCATCAGACCATTAATAAATTTAACATAAAACCCAGACAACCCTAAAGCAACTATTCCTGACTCTAATGAACCTATAATTAAAACACCTATGAATGTTCCAAAAATAGTACCTCTACCACCAAAAACTGAAGTTCCTCCAACAAAGACAGCTGCTAATGTTGTTAACATTAACCCCTCACCTTGTGTAGGCCAGAAATATAACATTTCATACATTGTAAAAATTCCTGCTAAAGCGGAGAAAAATCCTAGTTGAACAAAAGCAATAATTTTTACATTGTCGACATTAATTCCCATCATTTGAGCGCTTGCTTTGTTATCACCTACAAAGTGGATATGATTTCCAAATTTATGGTATCGATAAACCCATTGCATCAATCCAGTTAATACAATGAACCAAATAAATTGCATTGGAATTTTTCCAAATAATTTTTCAACAAATATCATATGATGCCAGGTGCCATCTGCTACATCGACAATTGCAATACCACTACCTTGGGAAATTACATTAACTAATCCACGCCAAAAAAATAATGTACCTATAGTAGCAACTATTGAAGGTATACCAATTTTTGTAACAAGTAATCCATTTACTAATCCAGCAAACATTCCAAGTGAAGTTGCCAAAATAAATGCTATAAAGAAGTTACCATCGGTCGATGTCATTATAATTCCAAATATGAGAGATGTAATTCCAACTATAGATGGAAATGATAAATCAATTTCACCTAGTGTAACAACAAATGTTGCTGATATAGCAATAATTCCAAAAAAAGGCATTGATTGCATAAATGCTCTATAAATAGGGAATCTTGTAAACACATGTGGCGCGCCCAGAAAATAAATTAAGAAAAGTACCACGGCAATTATTGTAATACTAATTTCAAGTTTGTGAGTTTTAACAAAATAACTATTTAATAAATTATTCATTTAATCTTCCACTTTTATTTTTCCTGATTCATGAAGTTGAATCATTTTTTGAACAAGTTCTTCTCTTGAAATATCTTCTTTATTAAATTCCCCAACAACCTCACCTCTATCTAAAATAATAAATCTATCTGCAGCTCCATATACGTGTATAATATTATGATCGATAAATATTGCAGATTTGTTTTCATTCTTTAAACCTTTTACAAAATTAAGAACTTTTTCTGTTTCTTGTATCGATAATCCCATTGTTGGTTCATCTAATACGATTAAATCAGAATTAAAATACAATGATCTACCGAAAGCTACACCTTGTTTTTCACCACCAGACAGTCCCATTACTTGAGAGTCAACTGTTATTGCTTTTGAAGTAAAGCCTATATAGTCGCGTAAAATTTTTTCTGCTTCTTTTCTTTGTTTTTTTATATCCAAAAAACCAAATGAATTTGTAATTTCTCTTCCTGCAAAGATATTTCTGTATAATTCTTGTTGATCACATAATGCTCTTTCTTGATATACTGCTTCAATCCCCATTTTTCTTGATTGAGCAACTGATTTAATTTGTACTTCTTTTTCTTTAAAAAAAACTTTTCCCGAGTTTGGACTATGAACTCCAGTTATAACTTTAATAAGTGTAGATTTTCCAGCTCCGTTATCACCGATTAAAGCTACTACTTCACCTTTGTTTATTTTGATATTCACATCTTTTAAAACTTTTACGTTTCCAAAGTTTTTGTAAATATTTTGTAATTTTAAGAGTTCTTCAGCCATAAAAATAAACCTGCCTTATAAAATAAGGCAGGCTATAATATTTAATTTATCTGATTTGTACTGCTGCTAATGGAGCAACAGCATCAACGTTATCAGCTGTAACAAATGCAGCACCAGTATCCATTGCTAATCCAGCCATTCCATATTTTGTACTTAGGAATAACTGAACAATTGGCATATATCCTTGGATAAATGGTTGTTGATCAATTACAACGTCAATGTATCCAGAATTAATTCCGTCAACAATTGGAGCTGATAAATCAAATCCAGCACCACATACTTCTTCAGTACCATGACCTGCAGCCTTCATATATGTTGGTAAACTTGCAGTTAATCCACCATGATCTGTAATAGCCATTTTGATATCAGGATTTGCACTATAAGTAGCAACGTACATAGGAGTTCCTTGAGATGCATCTGAGTTTACATTATCAGGAATTTCTTGATATACTACTTCAACACCTGCTGCTTCAACACCAGCTATTGCACCTTTAGTTCTTTCTCCTCTGTTTGGCATGCTTGCAAGACCCCAGATAAAAGCTTTATCTCCAGCTTGTAGACCACAAACTTCAACAGCTTTTTTACCTAGATTAAATCCAGCATCGAATAGATCTGCACCTGCATAACCAAACCCTTCAGTTTTATATTCTGATTCAAGATCAGGAAGAGGTGTATTCATAGTAGTAATTACTATACCCATTTCTCTAGCTTCTTGAATGATAGGTCTCATAGCAGCGTCTCCTGGAAAACCATAGATTGCAATTCCATCAGGCTGTAAAGCAACAGCTTCTTTAAATTGTTTAATCATGATTTCTGAGTTCCACTGTGACCAGTAGTAATCTACTTCACAACCAGTGTGTTCAGCAGCAGCTACTGCACCATTGTAAACGATAGTTCCAAATGGGCCACCTTCAGGACCACCTGGGAAAAATATAAATTTCTTATCACAGCTGTAATCATTTTTTGCTACTGCTGAAGTAGATGCAAAAGCAAAAAATAAAGCAATGACAGCAAAGATTTTTTTCATAATTCCTCCAAATAATTTATGCATTAATTTATAAGTAAATAAATCAATAATACAATTAAATTAAAGTATTAAAGATCTTATTACAAATTAAATCCCTCTTTCTTTTGATAGATAAAATAGTCGCACTTATTTACCAATTTAAAGCAATTTTTATATTTATAAGATTATCAAAAAGTGCTATTTTTCATTATGGATGTTGATTTAGGTAAATGGTATCGAGCAAATATAGATAAAAAAGAATTCAAGCAGTTATGCAAGAAATCTGATTGGCAGGGTTTTAAGCATATGATTATTTATTTTTCATCTCTGTTTCTCTTTGGATATCTTGCGTATGTCACTTGGGGCACTTGGTGGTCATTATTATTTTTTATAATATACGGAAATATTTGGGGATGCAGCGATGCTATATGGCATGAAACTGGTCATAGAACTGCTTTTAAATCTAAATTCTGGAATGATTTCTTTTATTATATTGCTAGTTTCATGGATAATTTTGAACCTATCAGATGGAGATATTCTCACTATCATCATCATACTTATACTCAATTTAATGATCCTGTAGATTTTGAAATACATGTAAAAAAACCAACTGACTTGATTGTGTTTTTCTCTCATTACATTCCATTCTCTGGTTTTATTTTCTTTAAAAATTCTCTTCAATGGGAAACTATAAAACATGCATTTGGTGTAACTACTGATGTAATGAAAGTTTGTATTCCAAAAAATGAAAGATGGAAATGTAGATTATCTGCATGGAGTCATCTTTCTATTTGGATAATTAGTATAGCTTCTTCAGTTTACTTTCAAAGTTGGCTTCCAGTTCTATATGTTTTATTGCCTAATTTTTATGGAAAGACCCTTGTTATGCTTATGGGTCTTACTCAACACGCAGGACTTAGAGAAGATAAAAGAGACCACAGGTATACAACTAGAACAGTATATTTAAATCCAGTTTTAAGTTTTTTATATTGGCATATGGAATATCATGTTGAGCACCATATGTTCCCTCAAGTTCCCTCACATAATTTACCTAAGCTGCATGCTATGATTAAAGATCAATTACCACCTGCCAGAAAAGGTCTTCTTGGGGCTTATAAAGAAATTATTCCAGCACTCATAAAACAAGCAAAAAATCCTGACTATCAAATTCCATTATCTGTTCCAAGCAACGCTTAGACTGAGTGAAAAATAAAATTATTATTTTAGGTGGTGGTCAAGCCGGAATCTATGCTGCTAGAGAGATCAGACAAAATGATCCAAAATCAAATATTAAAATTTTAGGTGAAGAAAATTTATTACCTTACGAAAGACCTCCTTTATCTAAAGATTTTTTGCTAGATAAAAAAAAAGCAGAAGATCTTTATTTTCATTCTAGCGACGTACTAAAAAATGAAAATATAGAATTTGAAAATATATCAATTAATAAAGTTGATTTTGAAAATAAAAAACTTTTTGCAAAAAATGATAATGTTTACTCTTATGATAGTTTGCTTATTTCAACAGGTTCTGAAAATAAAAAACTTACTTTAGATAATAATTTAAAGAATGATATTTATTATCTAAGAAATTTAGAAGAAGCCAAAAAAATTAAAGAAATAGTTTCGAGTAAAAATAAAATAACAATTATTGGTGGTGGTTTCATTGGATTAGAAATTGCCTCATCCTTATCTCAGCTTCAAAAGAAAGTAACTGTTATCGAAATCGGCAATCAACTTATGGGAAGAATTATACCCAAACAAATTGCTGATTTAGTTCAAAACACTCATATAGAACATGGAAATGAAATAATATTAAATAAACAGATAGAAAAAATAACTAAAAAAAATGACGATTATGAAATTTTATTAAATGATAATTCTTTTATAGAAACAGATTTTATAATTGCAGGTATAGGCTCAACCCCGACTGTAAAGTTATTTGAAAATACAAATTTAAAGCTTGATAATGGTATTGTAACTAATGAATTTTGTGAAACTTCTATTAAAGATGTTTATGCAGCAGGTGACGTATCTAATTTTTATCATCCATTCTATGAAAGAAATATGCGACTCGAGTCTTATCAACATGCACAAAATCATGGAATATGTGCTGGAAAAAATATTGCTGGAGTAAAAACAGAATACACTTCAATTCCTTGGATGTGGTCTGATCAATTTAATTTGAATCTTCAACTGACTGGTATTTGTGATGAGTATGATGAAATCATCGAAAGGGGTAATGATATTAATAATGGTGTTATTTATTTTTTCCTAAAAAATAATAAAATAAGAGGAGCATGTGGTGTTGGAATCATAGGAAAAGTAGGCCGTGATATTAGAATAACTTCTAAATTAACTGAGAAAGATACCATTGTAGATAAACAAATTCTCTCAGATCAAAATCTAAAATTAAATAAACTTATACAAAAATAACAATTTAATTATTTTGTATTTATTTTCATAAAATAGCTATTATATACAATCTATGTCTGAAGAAAATTGGATTGAAGTAGGGTCTACAGATAGTATTGAAGAAGAGGATCTCATCAGATTTGATCATCAAGATAAAACTTTTTGTGTGTATAAGCTAACAGATGGTTTTTATGCTACTGATGGAATTTGTACACACGAGGCGGTACATCTTGAAGATGGTTTAGTTATGGATGATGAAATTGAATGTCCAATGCACCAGGGAATTTTTAATATTAAATCCGGAGAAGCTTTAAGCCCACCAGCTTGTGAGGATTTAAAAACATATCCAGTTAAAGTTGATAATGACAAAATTTTCATTAAGATAGATTAAATATTTTTTTGGAGATTTTATGAGTAGAAAAAAACTTACAGTTTACGATTATTTGCAATGCAAAGGTAAAAGGCAATTAAGTGTTATGTTTGTACATAATGCTGATGAAGCTGCAGCAGCTGAAGAGGCAGGCATTGACATGATTTGTACTTCTCATGATGCTCCACAATTTGGTATTTATAATTCTTTTGATGAACTTAAAAGAATTCGTGAGGCTGCGCCAACTTGCTTTATGCAATCTGGAGGTGCAGTAAGAGTAGCCTCTGAATATGAAGCAATGAAACTATCACATAAGTATTTAGATATTGGAGCAGATGTAATCTATGGCGGTAATTGGAGTTATAAATGGATTAGAGCATTAAGAGATGAGTATGTTCCAATTAACAGTCATGTCGGATTAGTTCCAGGAAATGCTACTTGGATTGGCGGATTTGTTGCACAAGGTAAAACTGCTGATAAGGCTATCAGAATTTTAGAACATACGCTTGAGTTACAAGAAGCGGGAGCTATCGGAGTTGAGCTTGAAGTAGTTCCTCCAAAAGTTGCAGAAGTTATTACCAAAAAAGTTGATATCATGACTCTCTCAATGGGAAGTGGTTCTGGATGTGATGGGCAGTATTTATTTGCTAATGATGTATTAGGCTATACCCAAGGAAAAATTCCAAGACATGCGAGAATTTATAGAGATTTTAAAAAAGAATTTGCAAAATTACAAGCTGAAAGAGTTAGCGCCTTTAAAGAGTTTCACGATGATACAGTAAACAAAAAATTTAATGATCCTAAAATCACAGTTAATATTGACGAAGGTGAATTTGAAAAATTTCTAAAACTTTCAGAAAAATTTTGATTAATGTTCGCAGGAGAAGTTGATTTAAAAAATTGGTATAAACCAAATATAGATAAGAAAACTTTAAAAGAACTATCTAAGAGATCAGATTTAAAAGGTACAATAGATATAACCTTATTTATTGTTGCTTTAATATTAAGTGGGTATCTATGTATTATAAGTTGGGGTACTCTATGGTCAATCCCTGCTCTTCTACTTTATGGAAATATTTTTTATTGTAAAATCATTAGTATTCAACATGAAACAAATCACGAAACATATTTTAAAAGAAGATCGTTAAATAAATTTTTTTATCATATAACTTCTTTGCTTGGTGGGTTTGAGGCAGTAAGATGGAAGTGGAGTCATTTTCATCATCACACTTACACAATATTTACACATGAAGAAGTCTATGATTACGAAAATAATAGTCCAAAACCAACAGAACCTGTTAGATTTCTTTTAAATTTTTTACCACTTGGTCCAATAATTAATATACAAAAAATAAGACATTTTACACATTTTGAAATTATTAAACATTCATTTGGGATAATTACTCCTGTTGTAAAAGTTACAGTGCCTGAAAAGGAAATAAAAAAAATTATTAATAGTTCAAGATTATATTTAAGTTTTTGGTTGCTTGTAATTTTATTTTCAGTTTTGTTTCAATCATGGCTACCTATAATAATGATAATTTTACCTCCATTTTATGGTAATACTATATTAATGATTTGTGGTATGACTCAACATGCTGGACTAGCTGATAATATTAAAGATCATAGAAAAAGCACAAGAACTGTTATTATGAATCCCTTTTTTAGTTTTTTGTATTCAAATATGGAGTATCATATTGAGCATCACATTTTCCCAAAAATCCCATGCCATAATCTAAAAAAATTTCACAAAATAGTTAAAAATCAAATGCCTGAACCTCATTACGGAATAATTTCTGCTTATAGGTCAATAATCCCAGCAATATTTAAGCAATCCAAAGATAAAAATTATTTTATTGATGTGAAGGTTCCAGATACGACAATTTAGTCTCTTTTTTTTTACTCAAAATATACTATAAACACAATATGGGTAATCGATTAAAGGATAATGATTTCGGTACAAGAGATAAAAGAGGTCATTGGAAACCTTTTGGCACAATTAGTATTAATCCACCTAAAGATATATTTTTTAATCCAATAAAATTTTT
This sequence comes from uncultured Alphaproteobacteria bacterium, assembly GCA_902575375.1. Taxonomy (GTDB): domain Bacteria; phylum Pseudomonadota; class Alphaproteobacteria; order HIMB59; genus CACPNW01. The sequence goes on along the minus strand of CACGRD010000013.1, from coordinate 9,578 downwards.
AAAGTATTTTTTTAAATTTCCAGGAATTTTTTTTCCATGGACTTTTGTTTTTGCAGCAATAACAGTTGCTACATATCTTTTTTTGACTCCTTCCTTAGAAACAATGAAGACTTTTGAAATAGGATGGATAGCCTATATATTCTTTAGAAATGCAGTTATTATTTTGCTTTGGACAGGCTTCTTTCATTTAAGACTAAAAACACAAGGAACTTCCTTTAAATATAATCCACGACCTTTGGAAAAAAACAACTCAACATTTTTATTTAATGATCAGACTAAAGATAACTTATTCTATACTTTTTGTAGTGCTATTCCATTATGGACAGCATACGAAGTAATTACATTTTGGGCATTTGCAAATCAAATAATCCCATATGTAAGTTGGGAGGCTTATCCAATATATTGTTGTTTCATGTTCTTTCTTGTTCCATTTATAAGAGACGCACATTTTTACTTAACTCATAGATTATTGCACTGGGCACCACTTTATAAAATCGCTCATAAAGTTCATCACCGTAACACGAATACTGGTGCTTGGTCAGGTATGTCAATGCATCCAATAGAGCACATACTATATTTTTCAGGTATCTTAGTTCATTGGATCATCCCTTCACATCCTCTTGTTGCGATGTATCATGTTTTTCATGCTGGATTAGCTCCTACACCTGGACATACTGGATATGAAAAGATGACTTTCAAAAATGGTGTATCAATACCCACAGGTGATTACATGCACTATATCCATCACAAATATTTTGAATGTAATTACTCAGGAGGAAATACTAGCTTTTTAGATAAACTAATGGGTACATTTCATGACGGATCTGAAGAAGCCACAAAAGAAGTAATGGCTCGTATTAAAGATAAAGCTCACTACCTCTAATCCTATCTTCATAAATTCTAAATTTTATTATATTGATCTAAAATATGAGTGAGGTCGAATTATATAAAGATGTAAAAAATAGTTTAGGAGAAGGTATTACTTGGTCTTCAATTGATCAAAGTTTACTTTGGGTAGATATTAAACCAAAATCAGTTTTATTCAAAATTAATTTAGACAACGAAAAATTAGAAATTTTTGATTTACCTGAATTTGTTACAGCGACGTCAATAATCTCTAAGAATGAAATTGCTTTAGTATCAAATAGTGGAGTAAATAAATTTAACTTTCAATCTAAAAAATATGAAAGAATAATTAATGTTGAAGATAATATTTCATCAAATAGATCTAATGATGGTGCATCAGATGCTAAAGGTAGACTTTGGTTTGGGACGATGCAAAATAACATTAATAAAGATGGAAGTGGAAAGCCTTTAAATACTAAATCTGGAACTTTATATTGTTTATCAGAAAATAAATTAAATATTGTTGAAACAAATCTTGGTATACCTAACACATTTGTTTGGAGTCCTGATAACACAAAATTTTATTTTACTGATACAACTGAAGGATCATTACTAGAATACAATTTTAACCTAGATGAAGGTAGTTTATCAGATAAAAAAAATTTTTTTAATTTTGAAAGAGGTGCTCCAGATGGATCAACTATTGATAGTGATGGTTTTATTTGGAATTGTCGTTGGGGTGGATCGTGTGTTGTGAAAATCGATCCAAAAGGCAGGGTTGATCAAATTTACCAGCTACCTGTTGAAAACGTAACAAATTGTGTATTTGGAGGAAGTGATCTTAAAACTTTATTTATTACTACTGCTAATAACTTAGGTAAAAATAAATATGATGGAAGCTTATTTGCATTAAATGTTAATACTCCTGGTATTGAAGATAATAAATTTAAAATTTGATTTTTTTCTTTAATTAGATAAGATTTTTTTATGAATAAAAAAAATAAATTTAGATCTTCTAATTGGTATAATTCTAAATCACATCGAAGAGATACATTTATTCATAGAGGTTGGATGCGAAATCAAGGGCATCCCAATCATTTATTTGATGGCCGTCCTGTAATTGGAATTTGCAATACTTGGTCAGAACTAACACCATGTAATGGTCATTTTAGAGAGATAGCTGAGTCTGTTAAAAAAGGTGTCTATGAAGCTGGTGGGTTTCCACTAGAATTCCCTGTTTTTTCAGCAAGTGAATCTAATTTAAGACCTACAGCTATGTTATTTAGAAATTTGGCAAGTATGGATGTTGAAGAAGCGATAAGGGGTAATCCTATAGACGGAGTCGTACTATTAATGGGTTGTGATAAAACAACACCTTCATTAATGATGGGTGCAGCAAGTGTTGACCTTCCAACAATAGGAGTTTCAGGTGGTCCAATGCTTAATGGTCATCATCAGGGAGAAACTATTGGTTCTGGAACGGGAGTTTGGAAACTTGATGCAGATTTAAACGCAGGTGTAATTACAGAAGAAGATTTTATCAATGCAGAAATTTCAATGAGCAGATCAAAAGGTAATTGTATGACAATGGGTACAGCATCAACAATGGGTTCAATGGTTGAGGCATTAGGAATGTCCCTTCCTGGAAACGCAGCAATTCCAGCAGTTGACTCAAGAAGATACGCATTAGCTCACATGTCAGGAAAAAGAATTGTTGAGATGGTTAAAGACAATATAACTATGTCAAAAATTGTAACAAAAAAATCATTTGAAAATGCAATAAAAGTTAATGGTGCAATAGGTGGTTCAACAAATGCTGTTATTCATCTAGCAGCTATTGCAGGAAGAATGGAAATAGATCTGGATTTAGAAGATTGGAATAAGTGTGGAGAGGGAATTCCGACACTTGTAAATCTTCAACCTTCTGGAAAATACTTAATGGAAGATTTTTATTATGCCGGTGGAGTTCCTGTTGTAATAAAAAGATTACTTGAAAAAAAATTGTTAGAAGAAAATGCATTAACAGTAAATGGAAAAAGTATTGGTGAAAATAATAAAGGTGCTAAATGTTGGAATAATGAAGTTATAAAAGAATTTGATAATCCATTAACAAAAAATGGAGGCATTAAAATTCTCAAAGGAAATATTGCGCCAAATGGTGCAATCATTAAACCATCTGCTGCATCACCAGAATTAATGAAACATACAGGAAAAGCAGTTGTCTTTGAAAGTGTAGAAGAATTTCATGAAAAAATTGATGATCCAAATTTAGAAGTAGATGAAAACTCTATATTAGTTCTGAAAAATTGTGGACCAAAAGGTTATCCAGGTATGGCAGAAGTTGGAAACATGCGTCTTCCACAAAAACTTTTGAAGAAAGGCGTTAGGGATATGATTAGAATATCTGATGCTAGAATGAGTGGAACAGCATATGGAACAGTAATTCTACATACTGCCCCCGAGGCAGCTATAAAAGGACCTTTAGCAGCAGTTCAAAATGGTGATCTAATAGAAATAGATGTCAATCAAGGTTCTATGAACTTAAATGTTGACGATGAAACAATTAAAAATCGTTTAAATAATTATAATCCAATTTTACCTGAAATATCTGGAGGCTATCAAAAGATGTATATAGATCATGTTATGCAAGCTGATAAAGGCGCAGATCTTGATTTTCTAATTGGCAAAAGAGGTGCAGAAGTAAAAAGACATAGTCATTAATTTTAAAAAATTATAAAGATCAGTTGTAAAATGAATAGCAATTTTAATCCACTATCAGCTGAAGAATTAGTTTCAAGAATAAATAAAATTCCAAGAATTAGTTTAGCACAACTACCAACTGCTCTTGAATATGCTCCTAATATTTCTAAAGAGTTAAATATAAATCTTTATATAAAAAGAGATGATTGTACCGCTTTAGCTTTTGGAGGGAACAAAACAAGACATCTAGAATTTATAATGGCTAAAACTTTATCTGGAGAGTATGATTGCATTTTAACTGGAGCTGCTTCTCAATCAAATTTTTGTCGTCAAGCAGTAGCAGCTGCTAATAAATTAAACTTAGATAGTTATCTAGTTTTGATGCATGGAGTTAAAGGTAAATTAATGCAAGGTAACTTTTTATTATATAACATCCTAGGAGCAAATGTTGATGTCGTTGATGGAGAAAATTTAGAGGATATTCCAAAACATTTAGACAAAAAATATGACGAACTAATAAAAGAAGGGCGAAAACCTCTATTAATCTATGGTGGTTTTGGAGAAGAAGATACCACTCTTGCTGCTATTAGTTATGCAAATACTATGGTTGAAATTGATAAACAAATGAAAAATCAAAATTTTATTGCAGATCATTTGTTTGTAACAGCAGCCAACATGACACAAGCTGGTTGTGAACTTGGTGCAAGAGTACTTAATTGGTCTACTAGAATTCAGGGTGTATCTCCTGTTTATTGGGATATGAATATTAAAGAGGACATTGCCAGAATATGTAATCACGGAGCAAAAATGCTCGATCTGAATTTAGAGTTTAATTCAAATATGATTAATCACGACAACAATTACGTAGGTAAAAAATATGGTGTACCAACAAAAGATGGAATTGCGGCTATGAATCTTTTAGCAAAAAAAAGAAGGACTATTTTTAGATCCTGTTTATACCTCTAAAGGATTTGCTGCATTAATTGACTATGTAAAAAAAGGGTTTATCAAAAAGGGAGAAAACGTAATTTTCATCTTAACTGGAGGAGGTCCTGCAGTTTTTGCATACAATGAAGAACTTTCAAAAAAAATTTAAAATGATTAAAGGTATTATACCTATGACATATTGTTTCTTTAATAGAAACAATACAATAGATATTAAATTAATGAGTGATCAAATATCACTAATAAAACAATTAGGATCTAATGGTATTGCTTGTCTAGGTCTTGCTACAGAAGTTAATAAATTGGAATTTTCAGAAAAAAAAAAAATAATTGAACTTGTTTCCGATATTACAAATAATTCTATACCTATAGTTGTTACTATATCTGGAAAAAATATTAACGAATATAAAAAATTAATAGGTGTAGCACAATTTAATAATGCTAATTGGATTGTGCTTCAACCTTTATTAAATAAAAAGACTACAGATAAAGACTGTTACGATTTTTTTGATAAGATAATTAATTTTGTAGATAAAAAAACTTTAGTTGGAATTCAGAATGCTAAAGAATATATTGGCGTTGGTCTAGAGTCACATCAAATATTAAAACTTTATAAAAAATTTTCTAATTTTAGAGCTATCAAAGGTGAAGCTGCTGCAGTACTAATACAAAATGAGATTAGTAGGTATCCTAAAAATTTAAGTGTTTTTAATGGTAGAGGAGGACAGGAAATAATCGATAATTTTTTAGCAGGTTGTAAAGGTATAATACCTTCATTAGAGAGTACTGATATATTTATAAAAATTTACAAACTGCTAGAACAAAAAAAAATCAATGAAGCTAGAAAGGTTTATAAAAAAATACTCCCCTCAATTGTATTTTCAATGCAATCTATCGATTCTTTAACTTGTTATGGAAAAAGAATATGTGCATATAGAATGGGTGTAAAAAAAATTTATGATAGAAGTCCTAGTTTAAGTCCATCTAAATTTGGTACCAATTTAGCAAAACAATTTGCTGATGATCTTGGAAAATTTTAATCTATTAAAGTTCAATATCAAAATTTTTAAGATATTTTTGTGATAATTCTATACCAAGACCTGGTTTTTTATCATCTAGTTCAATAAAACCGTTTTTAGCCTGTGGTTCTCCATCAAAAATATACCAAAACAATTCATTACCAATTTCTACTGGCCAAAACGGAAAGTATTCAACTATAGGAGCATTAATACTACTCATAGATATATGAAAATTGTGTACTTGACCTGCATGAGGTATAACAGGTATTTGAAACGCTTCCGCTAAAGCGCAAATCTTGTGTGCTTGTGTGATTCCTCCAACTCTATTTGTATCAAATTGAACTACATCTACTGCTTTTTTCTCTAAAAGTTGTCTAAATCCAAAAAGAGTATATTCATGCTCACCACCAGATATAGGTGTTCTGCAGGATGCTTTTAAATCGGCATATCCATCAATGTCATCAGCTATTACAGGCTCTTCTAACCATCTTAAGTTTTCATTATCAATTAATCGCATCATTCTTTTTGCATACTCAAATGTCCAGCCCATATAAACATCAGCCATCAAATCAACATTATCTCCAACCACTGATCTAACTGTTTTAATTAACTCAATATTTTTATTCATTCCTTCTGCACCATCTTTTGGCCCCCAACCAAAACGCAGTTTCATAGCTTTGAACCCTTGATCTAAATATTCCTTCGCTTCTTTTGCTAATGTATCAAGAGGTTGGCTATATAATTTACTAGCATAGCAAGGTAGTTTTTCTTTTGTTTTACCACCTAGTAGTCTGTAGACTGGTTGTTTAGCAGTTTTTCCTAGTGCATCCCATATAGCTATATCTACTGCACTAATTGCTGTCATCCCCACACCTTTTCGTCCCCAAGCCAAAGTTTGTCGATACATCTTTTGCCAAATGTGCTCATAATCCCAAACACTTTCACCAATTATTGAAGGTTTTAAGTAATTATCTACTACAGACTTACATGGTTTTGGTGAAAGAGCTGCATTACCAAGACCAATATGCCCATCCTCAGTTTCAACTTCTACTACCAACCAACTTAAAAATTTGAAAGTTGACATTCCATCTGCACTGATATTTTCTTTATTTAGTACATCTGCTGCACTTGTGCAAAAATTATCATGTATTTCTTGAATTGGACCCTTCCAAGTATAAAGTTTTGCCCTTACGTCTTTAATCTTTGAAGACATTATTAAATTCTATAATATTTTTCTGCATTCGAAGAAAATAACATTTTTTTATCATTTTCAGAGTAGTCTTTTGTAATTGTTTTAAATGAATTCCAATAATTATCGAAAGTATTAAATATTTTATCAACTGGAAAATTAGAAGCAAACATACATCTTTCGATACCAAATATTTCAATGGATTTTTCAACAAAAATCTTTGTGCTATCGATTGTCCAACTTGGATTAAACATTCCAAGGCCAGAAATTTTTGCAACCATATTTTCACAAGCAGCAATTTTTTTCATATTTTTCTCCCAATGTTCAATATACTCTTTTGATTGATAACATGGCTCTCCAGTATGATTTAATACAAATAAGATGTCATCATTATTCTTTGCTAAATTATAAGAGTCATCCATTTGATGAGGATAAACTTGAATATCAAATGATAAATTTCTGTTTTTCATATTTTTGAAATTTTCTAACCATTTTGTATTTTTCATATAATCTTCTGGTGCATGTGAATATTTTGGTTCCTCTGCATTAAATGATAATATCTGTCTAATACCCCTTGTGTTTTTAAACTGTTTATGTTGATCTAGAATATCAACTACATTTGATTTAGAAAAATCTGCAAACGCTACAATAGCACTTGGTAATTTTGAATTATGATTATCAGCTATATTTTGAAGCCACTCTGTTTCACTAACAGGACTATCATCATCGTGCTCTGCTTGGACATGAACTGACTTAATTAAATTTTGATTTCTAGCATCATTTAAATAATCATTTAGCAAATAACTTTTTCTTATAGCTCCATAATCTCCAAAAAAAGCTTCTCCTTCGGTTACCATTAACCATGAATATTTAGTTTTCTCGTTCTCTAAATCCCAAAGATGGTGATGAGCGTCAACTATTGGTAAATTTTCCATTTATGTACCTGCTTATATGAAGAGCAATATTTCTATTGCTCTTCAAATCATTAATTTAGAAGTTAAAATTATCGATATTGTCAGGTACAAAATCAAGCATTGGTGCTGCATAAATTAAATTATTTGCATTTATTACAACATCACCTTGATCTGGAACACTAATTGTCATACCTTCTGACAACTTCATTCCGTTTTCAACCATTTGTACAGATAAATAACCTGCAATTTCTCCTTCAACAGATGGATCCCATAGTTGGAATGCTTTTACACATCCACTTTTTAGAAAAGGTCTCATTTGGTTTGGAGTTCCAAGTCCAGTAACTTGAACCTGATCACATTTACCAGCAGATTCTACAACTTGTGCAGCAGCTGCAACACCAACTGTAGTTGGTGAAATAATTCCTCTTAAGTCAGGATATTTTGCAAGAAGAGCTTCTGCTTCAGTAGTACTTTTCTGAGGATCATCATCTCCATAAACAACACCTAGATATTCCATATCAGAGAACATACCTTTACCTATTATGTTTTCCTCCATATCTTTAATCCATGTATTTTGGTCTGGAGCATCAGTAGTTGCACTTAAAATTGCAAACTGGCCTTTATGATCAATTAATTGACCCATTAGAGTCATTTGAGCAGTCCCTACTGTTGAGAAATCAACTGGCATAATAGCTAAGTCTCTATGAGCTTCACTACCAGGAATATCTCCATTAACTACCATTATAATAATACCTTTTTTTCTAGCTTGATCAAAAACAGTATTAAGAGCATCATTTGAGTTTGGTGAAATTGCAATAACGTCAACCCCTCTTTGAATTTCAGCCTTAATAAAAGGTAATTGAGAAGTAGCGTCTGCAGTGGCAGGTGCTACTGTTGAAAAATTATAACCATATTTTTCTGCCCCTACTTCGAATCCTTTGATAATTGAATCAAAATATGGGTTACCAGTATTCTTTGGAATGTAAACAACTTCAGTTTTAGCAAAAACACCAGTTGTTAGAAACAAACCTAAAATACTAACAGAAATTATCTTGAATATTTTATTCATTATTCCTCCTATTAGAATTATTATTAACATCTTGATTAAAATCTTATTTTTATCAAGAATAATTTCAAATTTTGACTTATTATTTTAAAAAAACTATCATAGAAGTATAAAATAAACAAAAAATGGAACTTAAAACAAAAAATATTGGTAAAACATTCAGTGGTGTTAATGTTCTCAGAAATGTAGATTTTGACTTAAAGCCAGGTGAAGTTCATGCGTTAGTTGGAGAAAATGGCGCAGGTAAATCGACATTTGTAAAAATACTAAGCGGTGTTTATACACCTACTGAGGGTAAAATATTTTTAGATAAAAAAAATATAGATATTACGTCTCCAATAGCAGCTCAAAAAAATGGAGTTTCATTAATTCATCAAGAACCACAATCCTTCTCTCATTTATCTGTAGCAGAAAATATTTTTATGGGACACATGGAAGGTAACAATCTTTCTAGAGTTAAATGGCAAGAGATTAATAAACAGTCAAATGAAATTTTAGAATCAATTGGTTTAAAAATTGACCCAAAAAAAATTATGGAAGGTTTATCTATTGCTGATCAACAAATGATAGAAATTGCTGGAGCTCTCTCCAAAAATTCTAAGATATTAATTATGGATGAACCTACATCACCTTTAACACCAAATGAAGTTGGAAAATTATTTGAAATAGTAAATAAACTTAAATCTAATGGAATGGCGATTATTTTTATTAGTCACCGTTTAGAAGAAATTAGACAAATATCAGATAGAGTAACGATATTTCGAGATGGAGATTTGATTACCACAAAAAATATAAATGAAGTTTCTAATGAAGAAATTATAAAATTTATGATTGGTAGAAATATCGAAGAAACAGAAGTTAAAGATAATCAATTTCTTAAAAATGATGAATATGTTTTA
>CACGRD010000012.1 GCA_902575375.1 uncultured Alphaproteobacteria bacterium | reverse complement strand
GTGCAGAATATAAAGTAAGCACAACAGGAATAAAAATTGGTAATTTTAGTTGGTCATTAAATATTAATGATAATATTTATCAAACAGAAATTAATTTGAAAAATTCTGGCATTTTTTCACCTTTATATAAATTTGAAGGAAGCTATCTTTCAACTGGGGTTATTGAAAACAACATATTTAAGACTCAGAATTATAGACAATTTTGGAAAACTAATAAGAAAACAAAAATAGTTAAAATGTCTTTTGATGACTATTTAATTGAATTGAAACAAGAGCCTTTAGAAGAAGAAATAGCTAGAGTAGATCTAGAAGACTTGTATTTATATTTTGACCCAATTACATCTTTTATAAATATTTTAAATGGAGAAAATGAGGCGAAAACAATTGATGGGAGAAGAATTTACACACTTAAACAAAACGAAATTGAGGATGGAATAATAATTTTAGAAATTGAAGACTATGTTAATATTTGGGCTGATCATAAAAGAAATGATTTAAAAAAAATTGAATTTTTAGTTAAAGATGATTTACTTCCATATGAAATCCTTATTCATTTCAAAAAAAGGGTATTTAAGTTAGAAAGAATTTAAAACTTTTTTTTTCTTAAATAAACAAAAAGAGCTCCGTCACCCCCATGTTCAAAACCCGCATCTTGATATGTTAAGATATATTTCTTAAGATCGTCTTCGTTTATCCAGTTTATTATTGAGTTTTTAATCTTTCCATAGAAAAGTTTAGGGCTTATGTCTTGCTCATTTTCAATTTTTTTATGAACGCCCTTTCCAGTAATTATAAGCAAACATCTTTTATTCTTGTTGTAATTTTTTTTTACCTCACTTATAAATTTTTCATGCGCTTCGACTAAACCATAACCATGAAGGTCAATTCTTCTATCTATATCAATTTTTCCCCGCTTAAGCTCCTTATTAACCTCACCAAATGATAGTTTAAACTCTGAGCTACTAACCCTGTGTTCAGTTATTGTTTTTTTACTGGTATTTTTGTTATTAGTTTTTTTATCTAATTTTACATTTTTTTTATTAGTTGTTTTCGCTTTAACTATGGAGGTGTCTTTCTTAAAAGGCTTTACACCCTTCATGTTTTTTAGAAAAAAATCTTCTTCCATTATTTTTTTGTATAGTGTTTAATTAAATTCTTTACCCTTTCAGGTGTTTGCAGATACCACAAACTGTCTAACATCTCTAGTGATGCCATGAATTTTTGTTTTTTGTTTAAAAAATAAAGCATTTTCTTAAATTTAGAAACACCCTTTACTCCAAGTTGAAAAATCATTTCTATTAATAATTCTTTCTCTGAAGTTGTGTGATCTTTTTTAAAAAATTTTTTTTTGTATTGTTCGTGTACTTTTTTAAAGTCTATCTCAAACAATTCTTCAAAATATTTTTTTTTAAATTTTTTAATGTAATATTTATTTTCTTTTTCTGTAATAAGATGGCCATAACCAATAGTATAAAACCCTAATTGATCTTGATAAGGCTTATCAGAATAACCCTCGTTTTTTTTAATTCGGTCTTTGAGTTCTTTAAAGGACAAATATTAAGTTTGAGTTAATATCCATATAGGACTAGAAGAGTTTATTGGTTTTTCAAAAGTCCAAGTGTCTTTATTTTTAACAATAGAGCCCTCATCATTATTTAGCATCTGTTCACTAATAAAATTGACCGATATTGATATTGTATCATTTTCTACTTTCGCATCTGCGATACCCTCTACAATAAGTGAATAAAATTGTGATTCTGGATTGTTTGTTTTTTCATCAATCGCTTTTTCAAAAGCAGAATAAACATCTTTAGACACAAGATTTTTCAGTGTTTTTTTATCTCCGTTGTTGAAAGATGAAATTATAATCTCAAAAGCTTTCTTGGCACCATCAAGAAACTCTCGGTGATCAAAATTATTTACTTTTTTATATACAACCTCAAACTTTGTCTCATTATCCATTAAAGAAGGTATTTTTTGAACATCCTCTTGTTTTTTGGTTTTTTGAGGTTTTGGCTGTGATATATTTTTTTGAAATCCTGTTCTTTTTCCAAGAACACTTCTTAATCTATAAATAATAAATCCAGCAATAGCTGCAAAAATCAAAATATCAAAAAATTGTAAGTCACCGTAAATCATCTGATTTTAATATAATAACTTTTTCAAATATTAATAGTTATATTTTTTCCAAAGAGGGTTTTTTAGTTTTTTTAACATTTCTTTGTGAGCTAAATAATCTTCTTCATTAACCTCTATGATTTTGGTTTTTGTTTCGTTTTTGTTGTTAATTTGTGTATTTTTTTCATCACTGTATGAGTTTAATTCCATAGAAAACTGCTTACCCCCTCTAAGCTCTAAATAAACTGCAGCTAAAAGCTGAGAGTCAAGCAGAGCTCCATGGAATGATCTGTCTGATAAATCAATGTTAAATCTTCTACACAAATAGTCGAGGTTAGCTATTCTTGTATTTAGAACTTCTCTTGCAAGAGAAACGGTATCAACTACAGGATTGTCTAAATGAGGTAATCCTAAGATTGACAACTCATTATTTATAAAACCTAAATCAAATGATGCATTGTGAATTATCAATGTGTCGTTTTTCAAAAAATTTAAGAGCTCCTTGTGGTTTTCTTCAAATGGTTTTTGTTGATTAAGAAAATCGTCTGAAAGACCCACAATGTTTTTTGCCCCTTCGCTTATACTTCTGTCTGGATTGCAATAAAATTGGAGCGTGTTTCCTGTAGGAATATAGTTTTTGAGTTCCACACAACCAACTTCTATTATTCTGTCACCAGCCTTATAATCAAGGCCCGTGGTTTCTGTATCAATTACTATTTCTCTCATTGTTTTAACTAAAGTTTACTTATTAGCTTATTAATCTTAATTTTATAATCCTTTAATGTCGAGTTGTTATAAATAACATAATCAGATTTCTTTTTTCTTATAACATCTGATGTTTGAGATCGGGCTATATTCTTAAATTGGTTTTCGGTCATTTTTCTCGTTTTTTTTAATCTTTTTAATCTTACCCGTTTGGAAGCTATTATCGATATTACTTTGTTAAACTGTTTTTCTAAATTGTTTTCAAACAATAGTGGTATATCAATAAAAATTAATTTTGTTTTTTTTTGTTTTTCTTTTTTTATAAAATCAAACCTCTTTTTTCTAACTATTTTAAATATATATAACTCGAGCTTTTTTCTTATCTGTTTATTTTCAAAAATAATCTTTGATATAATTTTTTTATCAATGTTTTTTTTTGAAATGGACTTAGACAAACCTATGGTGCGTAAATAAGTAACAAATTTTTTTTCAGGGTTTTTATATATTTTGGCCACCTGCTCATCTGAGCTATGAATTTTAAAACCTTTTTCTTTTAATTTACTACAAAAGGTGGATTTGCCCGATCCTATGCCGCCTGTTATTGCTATAGTTTTTGTCATTAAATTTTTTTATAAATAGCGTTAAGCATTTTTCCATCTATAGATGGGCTTTTACCAAACCACATTTTAAAACAGGGTTTGGCTTGTTCTATCAACATTGATATTCCATAAATCTTTTTATTCTTTGGAAACTGTTTGAGAAATTGGGTGTTTTTTGGGCTGTAAACAATGTCGCTTACAATTGTAGATTTGGTGATAAGTTTTAAGTGTTTTTTCAACATAGGGTTTATTGGTGTAGTATTAATTATTAAAAAAACTCCTTCAAGGTGTGTTTCAAGATCACTATATTTTTTTGTATACTCAGCGTTTTTTGAATACTTAATTTTTTTCTTAGATCTATTGAAAATTAAAATGTCCTTAAACCCCCTCTTCTTTAAAACATAGTGAATGGCGTGTGATGCGCCTCCATAACCCAGAATAATAACTTTTCTGTTTTTGGTTTTTTTTATATTTGGTAGGGTTTTGTAATATCCTGTCCAATCAGTATTGGTTCCATTTATAGTTTTTTTATTTGTTACACAGTTCACAGCACCAATTTTTTTTGCATGAGTGTCTATTTTGCCAAGGTGTTTGATAATTTTGTTTTTAAATGGGATGGTTACATTTAGACCAAGCGTATCTTTTTTTTTCAAAACCTCTCTTATTTTTCTATGAAAGTTTTTTTCTGTAAGCTCTAAATATCCATAACTTGCTTTAATGTTATATTTTTTAAACCAATAGTTAAATATTGTTGGCGAAAGACTTTTAGATACCTTGTTCCCAACTACGTAAAGTTTTTTCATTTTTTTGAATATAAATAATCTAGCAAATTAAATAAAGGCAATCCCATAACATTAAAATAGTCTCCTTTTATGCTCTCAATAATATTTGGCCCCAAGCTCTCTATTTGATAACATCCAACGGAGCTTAGTATTTGTTTGCCTGTTTTTTTTAAGTATGTTTTTATTTCATTGTTATTAAGCTTCCTTATTTTAACATAGGTTTTTTCGTAATTTTCCCAAACTTTAGAACCATTCAAACAAATAGTTAAGCCAGATACTATTAAGTGTGTCTTTCCTGACAGAGACTTGATTTTTTTATGGGCTTTCTCAATAGAGTTTACTTTATCTAAAATTTTTCCATTGTGATAAATGACTGTATCACAGCCCAAAACAATCTTATTGGCATACAGTTTTTTTATACTTACACTTCTTGCTTTTTCATAAGAAAGTTTTTTTGCAAAAATCTCAGGCTTTGTATTTCTATTAATAGTTTGTTTAATATCCTCTTCGTTGCAATTTGGTTTTTTTTGGGTGAAATTTAATCCTGCACTTTTTAATATTTTGTATCTTGATTTGCTTGAACTGGCTAATATAAAATTTTGGTGCATAAGTGTGTTAATAAAAATTATAGTTAATAACACTATTAAATATAATTTGAATTTAAGAAATAGTTCTTTTTTTTTAAAAATGTGTTGTCAACAACTTAATAACTTGCCTGAATATTATAGGGTGGGTGTTAATATATTTATTATACAAAATTAATAACAAGTTATTAGAAATTTATTGCACTGCAAATTATTTAAAAATAATAATTTTTTTTCAATATTCTCTAAGTTAACATATTTGATAGGGTTGTTATTCATATGTTGGTAAATAAAGAATGATGCACTAATAAAGCAGTAATTAAGCTTTTAAACCTTACAACTAATACTACAATAATATATATAAATTATATATTTATTATTATTTTGACATTAACTTCAATTTTGATTATTAAAATATTTCATTTCTAAACTACCCCAACAACATTATGAATTTACAGGAATTAAAAGGAAAAGAACCCCAAGAGCTTTTAAAACAAGCAGACAAACTTGGTATAGAAAACCCTTCGTCTCTTAGAAAGCAGGATTTGATGTTTGCAATTTTAAAAACAATTGCTGAAGAAGGTGAAATTATTACTGGTTTAGGGGTTATTGAAATTATGCAAGATGGTTTTGGTTTTTTAAGGTCTTCAGAGTCAAATTATCTTCCAGGACCAGATGATATCTATATTTCTCCATCTCAAATTAAAAAATTTAGCTTAAGAACAGGTGATAGTGTTGAAGGTGAAATTAGATCTCCAAAGCAAGGTGAAAGATATTTTGCTATAACTAAAATTAACAAAATAAACGGTCAAGAAACTGATTTAGTTAAGAACAGGGTTAACTTTGAAGATTTAACACCATTGTATCCTGAAGCAAGGTTCAAACTTGAACAAGAAAAACCTATGCCGGATAACACAGAAAGAATAATTGATATTATTGCTCCTCTTGGAAAAGGACAAAGACAATTAATTGTTGCACAACCTTTCACTGGTAAAACAATAATTATGCAAAAAATTGCTAATGCTATAACTGCTAATAGTCCAGACGCTAAACTGATTGTTCTGCTAATTGATGAAAGACCAGAAGAAGTCACAGACATGCAAAGGTCGGTTAAGGGCGAGGTAATTAGTTCAACCTTTGATGAACCCGCTTCACGCCACGTTCAAGTTGCTGAAATGGTAATTGAAAAAGCTAAAAGACTCGTTGAATATAAACATGATGTTGTAATCCTTCTTGACTCAATAACCAGACTTGGAAGAGCTTACAATACTGTTGTTCCATCAAGTGGAAAGGTATTAACAGGCGGTGTTGATGCCAACGCCTTACAAAGACCAAAAAGATTTTTCGGAGCTGCAAGAAACGTTGAAAAAGGCGGATCACTTACAATTATTGCCACTGCTTTAATAGATACCGGAAGTAGAATGGATGAAGTTATATTTGAAGAATTCAAAGGTACTGGTAATAGTGAAATGGTTCTAGATAGAAAACTTAGCCAAAAAAGAACTTACCCAGCTTTTGATATTGGTAAGTCAGGAACAAGAAAAGAAGAATTATTACTTGATAAAGACGAGCTTGGAAAAATCTTTATTTTAAGAAAAATATTAGCCCCAATGGGAAGCACTGAAGCTATGGAGTTCTTGTTAGATAAAATGAAAAACACAAAAACTAACAGCGAATTCTTCCAAAGCATGGGAACTAAATAAATTTAAAAATTCTCTTTTTTTTTCTTTTTTTTCGAATAAAAAAAAATTGTGTTTCCTAAAAAATTATTAACATTTCTCTTTTTAATTCTATTTTTTTTGTCAAACGTTCAAGCAAATGAATTTAGAGAAAGTGCTAGTAAATTAGGTATTACCCTTTCAGGACATTTTATAGACGAAACTCTTAAAAACCAAAACGGAAAGTATGTCTTACCCAGCAACTCATGGTTTAAAAAAAATATCAACTCGGACAAAGGAATTTTTTACAAATCTGGATCAGCTTTTGGTGACTGGAATGGAGATAATAGACTAGACTTTCTTGGTTTTGGCATAGGACATAGATGTGGTACTGGAGGCACTATTGGAAACTATACTCAATCAGAAGGTAGGCAAGGTTGTGCCAACGGAAATGCCCTTTATAACCCTGTTTTGCCATATCTAATAACAAGTGGTTTTACATTCAACAAAATAAAAAACCCCAATTTCTTTAACTATAATGGATCAAACGAAGCGGGTTATGCAAGCTCTCTTCAAAGAATGATTGTCGATGATTTCAATGGTGATAACATTGATGACATATTCCATCCAAATGCCTCAGTTCAATTAATAGATGGAAATTTTAGTTATGAAAGCCCAAACCATGTTCTTGTTTCTGGAAAATCTTTTAGCTGGGTAAAATCAAAACACACAGGTTACCTGACAGATAAAGAACACAATCTTTATCTAGGATTTTCTCACGGGTCTGATGCTGGAGACATAGACAATGACGGTGATGTCGATGTTATCACTACTGAATTTAATGGCACAGTATGCCATTTTAATGATGGAGAGGGAAACTTCAACGCTGTTTTATGCACTAAACATCCTGGTCAATCTATAACAACAGGTGATTTTAATAATGATGGTTTTTTAGATATCGTATCTTCACACAATTTTTATAATCCTAAATATACCAAATACTCTCCTCAAAAATGGTCTGATAAATCTGTACAAAAAACAATATTAATGCACGGCGATGGAACAGGAAAATTTAAAATTGCCCAAAAACTTAAACCAGCTAAAGACAGCAATTTTATTTTTTCAACTGTTGCAGAAATGACATCTTTTGATTTTGATAACGATGGAGACGTTGATATTATAAGCTCCGTTGTTGGCCCTTATTATTCAGGATCCTCTTGGGTAGCTTATGAAAATATAAACGGAAAGTTAAAGCTTTCTGACAACAACATCCACCTAAAACCACTTGATGAATGGCAAGATCCAAAAGAATGGGGTTCGATGGTAAAAGATGAGCACTCACACCCTTGGAACACCTACTGCAATAAAAGCATTCTTATTGATGTTAATAGCGACGGCTTGATGGACGCGATGTGTTCGGCAATGGCTCAAGACACAAGGAGCGCAAATATTTTTCTCCTTAACAAAGGAAACATGCAGTTTGATATTTTAAAACCAGAACAGGTTAATAAGTGGGTTGATTGGTTAGAATAAATTAATGTTAAAAATTTATTTTAGAAAGTAATATTGGGTTACCACCATACACCGCGTTTCCCCAAGAGTGATAATACATACCTTTTGTAACATCATAGACATTGTAATATAACGAGTCTTCTTTTCCATTTTCGTTATAATCTTCATAAAAATACTTTGGGTCGTTACCAACTTTTTCATCCCATGTGATTTGTAATTTTTTCATATTTGAAAAATCAATTTTTTCTGAATCCTCAACATTACTCTGAAATAAAGACACAAAACCATAATGAGCAGTAGCAAAAAAATCTGTTTGCTCAAACTCATATACAAATTCTTGACCTTTTGTAGGACATGTTGTTATTGCATAAGGATCTTTGACAGTAGCTAAATATTTTTTTGGATAAATAAGAAATTTATTTATTGCTGCATCCAGCATATCTTTAATTTCAAAACCATTATACAACTCTTTGTTGTAGTAGTCATACCCTTGGGTTTTCAGATTTTGTAAAATGCCAAAGATCGCACTAAAAGCAAACATATGATAATGAGAACTACAATGCCCTCTTCTTAATTCATTCTCTAAAAGACCGTCTTTTCTAATATTTAATTCCAATACTTTAAAAAAAGCATCTACATTATGATTAAACTTTTCTTCATCATTTAGCATTATTGACATAGCTATTAATGCATTACGAACATTGTAAGCATGGTTAGCAAAACAGGAACCTGCCCTCCATTCAAGGCAATTATCATCAACAATTAGTTTGTTGTATAAACCCTCAATCCATTCATTAATTTGCCTCTGTTCTTTTTCATTGGCCATATCCCTTACATAGCTCCAGGCAAATAAAATAGGAGGAACATGTCTTGCAAACCAAAATGGCCCACTATGATCCATAACCCACTCAGGAGCAATTGAATAAAATTTTTCTAGTTTTGAAATTTCAATTATAAAGTTTAATAATTCTTCTTTTTCTGCATCAGACCCAAACAACATTGTCTTGCAGGTTGCCAACGAAAACTCTACCATTTTTGATGAAAATTCATCCATGGTATCCCAATCAGTAAACGTTTTGTTAAAAGACAGTTTTAATGATTCTTTAAACGCTTTGTTTTTAATTGAGACCGCATCATTATCGAAATCATCATCATCTTGATCACATATAAATGGATATTTTGAAGATTGATAAAATTTTATATTATTAATTAATTCATCAAATTGTATAAAAACTTGATAAGGATAATTGATTTTCCAATCCGCGAAAGCTTTTTGGGAAAAAAAAAGAAAAGCTATAATTAAAATATTTCTCACTAAAATTAAAATAAACCATTTATTATTTAAAACAACAATTGAGAGCAAACCAACCGCTAATATTTTTCTTATTTACATAACATCATCTTGGGTTTAATTCCCAAAAAATGAAAGCTTCAAAGGATACAATTTTTGCCCTTGCTACGCAAAGGGGTAAATCAGGTATAGCTGTTTTTAGGGTTTCGGGAAAAGGCTCTCATACAATTATTAAATCAATATCTTCTAAAAAAAAATTTAAAACAAACTTTGCTACATTAAATAATTTAATAGATGGAAAGAGTGTTGTAGATCAAACACTAACAACCTTTTTTAAGTCACCAAAAAGCTACACAGGAGAGGATATGGTGGAAATATCTTGTCATGGCAGCATTTCTGTAATTAACAAAATAACTAAAACCCTATTAAAAAAACAAATTAGACTTGCTGAGCCTGGAGAGTTTACCAGAAGAGCCCTAATGAATGATAAGCTTAGTGTTTTAGAGGCTGAAACAATTAATGATTTGGTTAATGCAGAAACAGAAAATCAAAGAAAAATAGCAATTGGTAATTTAAGTGGAAATTTAGATAAGTTTATTAATGAAATATCAAATAAACAAAAAAAACTTCTAGCGGATATAGAAGCTATTATTGATTTTGCTGACGAAGACCTTCCTAAAGAAATATATAGTAACATAATAGAACAAAATAAGAACATATATAAACAAATTAAAAGAATTATCGAAAGATCAACTTTATCTAGACAAATCCATGACGGGTTTACAATAACAATTATTGGAAAGCCAAATACAGGAAAATCTTCCTTTATTAATTATATTAACAACAAGGAGGTTTCTATAGTTACAAATATACCTGGAACTACAACAGATTTAGTAAGCTCTTCGCTAGATATACAAGGAGATAAATACACATTTATTGATACAGCGGGAATAAGAAAATATAAGAATTTAATTGAAAAAATAGGCATTGAAAGATCTTTAGAGAGTGCTGAAAAGTCTGATTTAAATATAGTTTTTCTCAAAAATAATGAAAAGAAAAACTACAGTAAAATTAAATCAAAAATATTTGTTAAATCAAAATATGATACTAATAAAAAGAAAATTAGCGGGGCGCATAGCATTTCATCAGTATCTGGTTATGGAATTGAGCCTCTTATTAAAACCATATCTTCAAAATTAAAGAAAAAACCAATTTCTGGACCAGTCTTTTCACGTGAAAGACATTTGGAAAGCCTTAAGAAATCCCTTGTACTACTTAAAGGCTTAGATTTAAAAGAAATAGATATTGCTGCTGAAAATGTTAGAAGATCAATTATGTATATTGATGGAATTAATCAAAAATTTGATATTGAGAAAATTTTAGATATAATATTTAGTGATTTTTGTATAGGTAAGTAATTTCACGTGAAAAGAGACATGGACAATAAATTTGACGTAATTGTAATTGGTGGAGGGCATGCAGGCGTAGAAGCAGCATGCTCATCTGCAAGAACTGGATCAAAAACAGCTTTAATTACTCATAAAGTTAATAAAATAGGAGAAATGTCATGCAATCCTGCAATTGGAGGTCTTGGAAAAGGACATCTTGTAAAGGAAATAGATGCTTTAGATGGAATTATGGCCAAAGCCACAGACAGATCCTGTATACAATTTAGAATGTTAAACTCCAGTAGAGGAGCTGCTGTAAGAGGTCCAAGGGCACAAACAGACCGTATTTTATATAAAAATGCCATAAATGAGCTAGTATCTGAGCAAAAGAATCTTCAAATTATTGAGGGTTCAGTAGAAGATTTAATTGTTTTAAATAATAAGGTAAATGGAGTTATTTTAGGCGATAACAAAAAGATACCATCTAAATCTGTGGTTTTAACTACAGGAACTTTCTTACAGGGGTTAATAAGAATAGGCTCGGAAAAGCAAGAAGCTGGGAGGGCTGGTGATAAGCCCTCAATAAAACTTGCAAAAAGGCTTAAAGAGCTAAAGTTTTCAATAGGCAGATTAAAGACAGGAACACCCCCAAGATTACTTAAAAAAACTATAAATTTCAATGACTTAGATGAACAACACCCAGATAAAAAGCTTGTTCCATTTTCTTTTATCAACAAAGATATCCACATTCCTCAAATATCTTGTTTTATTACTCATACTAATAAAAATACCCATGAAATAATCGCTCAGAACCTGAACCTATCACCAATGTTTTCGGGAGAAATACAGTCAATGGGAGCTAGGTATTGTCCATCTATTGAAGATAAAATTCATAAATTCAAAAATAAGTCATCACATCAGATATTTCTTGAGCCAGAAGGACTAGATAGTGATTTAATATATCCAAACGGAATATCCTCTTCGCTTCCAACTGAAATTCAAGAGAAATTTGTTAAAACGATTAAAGGTTTAGAGAATGTTACAATTACACAACCTGCTTATGCAATTGAATATGATTTTGTTGACCCACAACAACTTACACACACACTTGAAACAAAAAAAATTAAAAACTTATTTTTTGCAGGGCAGATAAATGGAACAACCGGATACGAAGAAGCAGCTGCACAAGGTATAATGGCTGGGATAAATGCATCACTTAAAACAACATCTAATAAAGAATTTATAATACCTAGGTCCTCTGGATATATAGGTGTTTTGATAGACGATTTAGTTACAAAAGGAACTAAAGAGCCATACAGAATGTTCACTTCAAGGTCTGAATATAGACTTTTACTTCGGGCTGATAATGCAGATTTAAGACTTACACCTCTTGGAATTGATATAGGTTGTGTTGATATAGATAGGCAAAGAGAATTTGAAAAAAAATCCAGAAGGATAAAAGAAGGTTTTAAGTTTGTAAAAAATCACAAATTCTCACCAGACGCACTTCTGAAAAAGGGGATAAAAATAAACAAAGATGGAAAGAAAAGAAATATCATAGACCTTTTGTCGTTTTCTAATATTACAACCGCCAAGCTCAAAAAAATACTTCCTGAATTAAATGATCTAGAAGACGATGTAATAGAACAAATAGAAATTGAAGCTAAGTACGCAGGTTATCTTGATAGGCAAAGAATGGATATACAAGATTTTGAAAAAGAAGAAAGTTTAACAATTCCGAAATCAACTAATTATAAACTAGTTGGCAGCTTATCTAATGAGATAGTAGAAAAATTATCGAAAATTAAACCACCAACTCTTGGCGCAGCCTCAAGAATATCGGGCGTAACGCCAGCAGCCACCATAGCACTTCTTAGATATATTAAAAAAAATAAAAATAAAAAAGCAGCATAATTTGGATAAAAGCGCTGTAATAAAAAAATACAATCTTAACAGAAAGCAAATTGATTTAATCGATAGCTACATACTAAAGTTAACAAAAAGCAACCAAATACACAATTTAGTAGGGCCCTCCACACTTGATGTTGCTTGGGATAGACATATTAATGATTCATTACAGTTGTCTGAATTTATTTTGAAAAAAAATGCATCAATAATAGACCTTGGTACAGGTGCTGGGTTACCAGGGGTGATCTTACATATTTTTGGGCACTCAAATATATTATTGATTGATTCAAAGATGAAAAAAATTAACTTTATTAAAGAATTCGCACACGAACAGAATTTAGAAATTAAAACTATTTGTACAAGGGTTGAGAAAATCAAAAATCAAAAATTCGACTTTATTATCTGCCGGGCTTTTGCCCCACTATTAAAACTATTAGATTATTCACGTTTTTTTACTAAAAAAAATACATCACTACTTTTTCTTAAAGGAAGAAGTGTTAAGAAAGAAATCGAAGATGCAAAAAAATATTTTAGTCTTGAATACGTCCTTTATCAAAGCAAAAGTGAAGGTGATGGCTTTGTGCTTAAAATAAATAAATTTAAAAAGCTGTGAAAAAAATAATTTCTATATCTAACCAAAAAGGTGGTGTTGGCAAAACAACAACCACAATAAATCTAGCAACTTCATTAGCTGCAGTCAAAAAAAACGTTTTAATTGTTGATGCTGATCCACAAGGTAATGCGAGC
Source organism: uncultured Alphaproteobacteria bacterium (assembly GCA_902575375.1). Lineage (GTDB taxonomy): Bacteria > Pseudomonadota > Alphaproteobacteria > HIMB59 > CACPNW01. Next base: position 16,325 of record CACGRD010000012.1, on the reverse strand, counting down.
ACAGGATTAGGACTTTCTTATGATGAAAGAAAACCAACAATTTATGAAATGATTCACGAAAAGAAACTTTTGGTCGAAGGAATTAAAGAAACACTAATTCCCGGTCTCAAAATAATTGGAGCAAACACAGATCTAGCGGCGGCTGAGGTGGAGCTGACAAATTTTGAAAGAAGAGAGTATATATTTAAATCTATATTTTCTGAAATTAATGATTTTGATTTTATTTTTGTTGATTGCCCACCCGCGCTTGGACTTCTAACAATCAACTCATTGGTTGCATCTGATACCACACTTATTCCTCTTCAATCAGAGTTTTTTGCCCTTGAGGGCCTTTCAGCTTTAATGAACACAATTAAACTAATTCAACAAAATTATAACAAAGACTTAAAAATTGAAGGAATTTTATTAACAATGTTAGATAAAAGAAATTCACTGAGTTCATTAGTAGAGAAGGATGTAAGACAACACTTTGGTAATCAAGTCTACAAAACAACCATTCCAAGAAATGTTAAAATATCTGAGGCCCCAAGCCATGGTAAACCAGCATTGATATACGATACACAAGCCGCAGGCTCTTTGGCTTATATAGAGCTTGCAAAAGAAGTAATTTTAAATCAAAATAAAAAATATGAATAAAGAAAACAAACTAGGAATGGGCCTAGGAGCTCTTTTATCTACCACAAATAATAAATCTGAAAGCAGTAATGGAATTCAAAAAATTAATATATCTCAAATAATCCCCAATCCTTCCCAACCAAGAAAAAACTTTAAAGATGAGGATCTTAAAGAGCTCTCATCCTCAATTAAAAACCAAGGTTTAATTCAACCTATAATTATAAAACCAATAAAAGACAGTCAATATCAGATTATTGCAGGGGAAAGAAGATGGAGGGCTTGTCAATTAAATGGAATGCATGAAGTAGAGTGTGTAATTAAAAATCTTGATGACACCAATGTTTTAGAAGCAGCTTTAATTGAAAATATCCAAAGAGAAGATTTAAATGTTATTGAAGAGGCTAATGCCTACAAAGGATTAATTAATATCAAAGGTATCAACAACGAAAACCTTGCTAAACTAATTGGAAAAAGCTCAAGTCATGTTTCAAATATCTTGCGCCTTTTAGAGCTTGATATAAAAATACAAGAAATGGTAATAAATGGTGACTTATCAATGGGTCATGCGAGAGCTCTTATCGGTGTGCCTGATGCTATTAATAAGGCTAAAGAAATAATTGAAAAAAAACTTAGCGTAAGACAGATAGAAAAAATAACATCTGAATTTAAAAAAAATAAAACTAAAAAAATTTCAAAAGACCCAAATATAACTGATCTTGAAAAGGAGCTTTCAGACAAAATAGGTCTTAAAACATCCATCCAATTTAACGAGAATGGCTCATCCGGCTCACTAACTCTTTATTATTCTGATTTAAATCAATTAGATGATTTAATGAAAAGGCTTAAGAAATAGTAATTTTCTTAATATTCAAAAGAAAACGAAGACCAACAACCAAAGACAAGCTGCTTTCTTTTCGTAAAATACTTTCTGTCGATGAAAGCAATTTTAAAAGCATTTTTTTCTTTTTAGAATTAAATTTTCTATAAATATCAATTAAATAGTTTTTTTCTTTAAATAAATAAATTGGAATTTTTTTTTTATATTCATCCTCACTATTACAATCTATGATAAGATTGCAGAAAAATTTACTATAATAATAAAGTTCGTTTACATCTGAGTTATTTATAATTTTATCTCTATAAAGCCCTATAATTTCATTATTTTTTTGAAGTAAATTGAAGAAAATTCTTTCTTTGCCAGATTCATCAATAGTCAATATTTTCTTAATTTTATCCAATGTTATGTCTTGTCTGTCTAATTCAAGCACTTTAATTAAATTTTTTTCAAAAAAAATATATTTGCTATCTAATTTATCAATCAAAAACCAATAAATATCTTGCGAGATCTCTAATTTATTTACTCTTAAAAATTCATTTAAAATTTTTATTTTTGAATCTTTGTCTAACTCATAGCAATCAATTAAATAAGAATCTTTATCAGTGCTAAATAAACTTTTTATCTTTTTAATTTTCTGTGAATTTTCCTGTAAAAAAATAAAATGACTTTCTGATGATCTTAAATTATCTAAAGTCTCTATATTTATTCCTTTATTTCCATTTACAATGTATATATTTTTATCTCCAAATAGCCCAACTTCATCAACAAAATCAGTAATTTTTTCTATATTTTTTATTTGAACATTTTCTTTTTCTTTAAAACCCTCAACAACTATTGTTTTTATTTTTTCCATAAGTGTTTTTTCATTACCACTTATAAAATAAAATTTTTTATCTAGAGCAAATTTTCGATTTAAAAGTAGGCTTAATGAATTAATTTTCATGAGCAATTATTTAAGTCTGTATCTGTAATTATAGAAACAAATCGATTTAAGTTTTCAGCTATAGCCAATTCATATTTTTTTTCTAAAGATGAGTCAGTACCATAATTATAACCAGATGACTTAGGAATTATTGAAAAATAAGATATTAATTCTTTATTAAGTGTAACACAATTTTTTTCATTTGAAACTAAACTATAAATAAATTTGAGCTCATACCTTAATTTTGATGTGGCTTGATTAGTTTCAACAGACCTTTTTGTTTTATTTTGTTCAATTTTAATTGATAAATTAAAACGATTATCTTTGTTGTTTCCAAAAAACATTGGTAGGTATGAATTCATAAAATTTATATTAAAACCCGAAGTACTTACCTCTGTTTTTTCATACAACGGGTTTATAAGGTTTTTGTCTTCCTTATAAACAAAGTCAACATCACCACAAGATATAATAAATATAAATATAGTGACAAAAAATAACCTTTTCATTTGATAACCAAATTTAATATTTTACCAGGAACATAAATCTCTCGTATAATATTTTTTCCTAATAAATTTTTTTTAATTTTATCATTAAGTTTAACGATTTCTAAAACCTTTTCTTTAGAAAGTTGATTATCAATCTCAATTATTTCTTTTGTTTTACCATTTATTTGTATGGCAATTTTTATTTCTGATTTTCTTATGGCATCTTCTAAAGGCCAGACCTCATTAATACATAACGTTTGATTTCCAAGACTTGACCATATTTCCTCACTTATATGAGGCACGAATGGTTGTAATATAATTGATAATTTTTCCAGAGACCATTTAAATTTATCTTTCGACAATTTATTTTTTAATAATGCATCATTGAGAATATTTACAAATTCGTAAATTTTTGCAACTGATTTATTAAATTGAAAAGCTTCTATATTTTTTGCTACATCATTAATAATAATTTTTAATTCATTTATATATTTAGAACCTTCACCATTATTTGATTGATGGTTTTTATATTTCTCAACCAATTCATATAATTTATTAATGAACTTAAATGATGCGGCTATACCAGTATCAGTCCATTGCAAGTCTCTTTCTGGTGGACTATCAGATAACATAAACCATCTAGCTGTATCTGCTCCATATGAACTAATAATATCATTTGGATCAACAACATTTTTTTTAGATTTACTCATTTTTTCAATTTTTCCAGTTCTAACTTCTTGACCATTGTTATCTTTAAAGGCACCATCTACTATTTCAACATCCTTTGGTTCTAACCAATCACCATTTTTATTCTTGTAAGTAACGTGAGTTACCATTCCTTGTGTAAACAGCCCCTTAAACGGTTCATCTAAATTAAAATAATTAAGATCTCTAAGAGCTTTTGTAAAAAACCTAGAATAAAGAAGATGTAATATAGCGTGTTCAATACCACCAATATATTGATCAACTGGCAACCAATAGTCTATATCCTTCCTATCAAAAGGCTTTCCTAATCTTGCATTACAATAGCGAAAATAATACCAAGAGGACTCAAAAAAGGTATCAAATGTATCTGTCTCTCTTATAGCCTTCAGTCCTGTTTTAGGACAAACGGTTTCTTTCCAATCAGAGTTATTGTTTAGTGCGCTGGATGATTCAGTAAAATTTTTGATGTCTGGGAGTTTTACAGGCAACTCAGAGTCTTCAACAGCTAATATCTCTCCATCCTCTCTATAAATTATAGGGATTGGACAACCCCAAAACCTTTGACGTGAAATCCCCCAATCTCTTAACTTAAAGTTTATTTTTCTTCTTCCAATTTTTTTCTTCTCAATATTTTCAATAATTTTATCTTTAGCGTCATCTATACTTAATCCATTTATGGAAGGTGAATTAATCATTATACCATCATCAGTGAAAGCCTCAGTCGTGATTTTGAAATTCTTTCCACTTATATTAGCTGGCTTAACAACTGGTATTACATCAAGATTATACTCTCTTGCAAAATCAAGATCTCGTTGGTCATGTGCAGGACAACCAAAAATTGCTCCTAACCCATATTCTTTAAGAACAAAGTTAGCTACAAAAATTGGAAGTTTTTTACCCTCAATAAATGGATGGTTTGCAAATAAACCAGTATCTAAACCTCTTTTAACTTTATCTGGATTAATGTATTCACAATCTTTAATAAATTTTTTTAAGCTATCATTATTTTTTGAAATTTTAGTTACTAACTCATGTTCGCTTGAAAGAGCTAAAAAAGTTGCTCCGTAAATAGTGTCTGGTCTTGTTGTAAATATTTTAATTTTTGTTTTACCTTCTGAAACATCAAAGTCTATTTCCGCCCCTATTGATTTACCAATCCAATTAGATTGCATAATTTTTACTTTGTTTGGCCAATTTTCTAGATTATCTAGATCTTTCAACAGCTCATCAGAATATTTACTTATTTTTAAAAACCACTGGGATAATTTTTTCTTTTCTACAACAGCTCCTGATCTCCATCCTCTACCATCAATTACTTGTTCGTTGGCTAATACTGTTTTATCTACTGGATCCCAATTGACCTCAGCTTCTTTTTTATAAGCAAGTCCTGCTTTGAACATATCTATAAAAAACTTTTGTTCGTGTTTGTAATATTCTGGGTGGCAGGTTGCAATTTCCCTTTCCCAATCAAGAGACAATCCCATTTTTAGAAGTTGATTTTTCATTGTTTTAATATTTTGGTAAGTCCAACTTTCAGGATGTTTTTTCTCAGTTAAAGCAGCATTCTCTGCGGGAAGACCAAATGCATCCCACCCCATTGGGTGCAATACATTGTATCCCTTCATTTTTTTATATCTAGCTACTACATCTCCTAATGTATAGTTTCTAACATGCCCCATATGTATTTTTCCTGAAGGATATGGAAACATTTCTAAAACATAAAATTTTTCTTTACTTTCATCTCTTGAAGTTTGGAAAATTTTATTACGTGACCAAATATCCTGCCACTTTTTTTCAACTAATTTATGATTGTATCGTGATGACACTTTTTAGCTTGACTGAAGTTTTAGTTTTTTTGCTTTATTCAATATCGCGTTTTCTATCCTTATATTATTTTCTTTTTCTATTTCTTTATTTACCCAGGTAGGATTTTTAAATTCTTGACAAAAAGACATCACTCTAAGGTTTTCGGTTTTAAGATTTATACCAGTTATAAAAATATTAAGTTTGCAACGCTCTTTTTCATTATCAGCAGTAGAATACCAATCAGTAATAATCGTACCCCCAACTTGATCAGCTGAGCTTAGAGGCATAAAATTAATTGTTTCTAATGCAGCTCTCCAAAGAAATGGATTTACTGACATGGCGATCATCCCAGTTGATGCATTATTTTCTTGGTCGTTATTACCTAAAATTCCACCCACTGAAAGGCCGCCTTTTCCCAGTAAACCACCTCCTGTTTGAAGTCTTGTTTCAGCATCACGCAATGCTAACTCTTTGTTTGTTCCAGAACTAAATATTGTTCCAGATCTATCTATTATCTCTCCAGTTGTTTGCGCTTTAGACCACAATTCATCCATTTCTTCTTCACTTTTATTGGCATTACAAGAAAAGATAAAAAGTAATAAAAAAACGGGAATTAGTCGATTTAAAATCATTCAATATAATTATTGTATAGATGACTAAATGTAAAACATAAAAAAAACGGCACTCGTTAGAGTGCCGTTTTAAAAGATATAAAATCTTTAATTAAAATGCCATATTAGCACCGATGTACCAAGCAGATCCATCAGTTGTTGCAACACCTTCATTAGCTGCATCTACAGTTGTGTAACCAATAATTGCAGTTACACCAGATGCTACAGCGTAAGAAACACTAGCTGATGCCACTTCTTTTGAGTCAGCTGATCCAGAAACTGAACCGATAGCTGTATCTGTTGCATCACCTGAAGCAATACCAACATTAAATGTTAGGTCTCCAGAAACATACTTAATACCAGCTTTTACAACTTCAGCAGTCATTTCATTAGCAGATGAAGTACCAACTCCAGCTTTGTTACCATCAGCAAAACCAACAGCAACTGTTAAGTCACCAGTTACAGCACTTAAACCTACGTGGAAACCACCTGTGTCGTTAGCTACAGCAGTACTAGTTTTTGTTCCATTAATTTCAGACACACCAGCACCGATTGTTATAGCACTATCACCCAGATCAGTTACATAAGTAGCACCCACTGCAACGTGACCGTCAATTCTGTAAGTTAAAGTAGCAGCAGAACCACTGTCTGTTGAAGCTGAGAATGACATCGTTAGTCCATCAGTTAAGAAATCAGACGCAGTGTGATACTCAATACCTTGTACAGATGCACCAGTCGCAAAGTCCAGACCAGTTACTGCAGCGTTATCAGCATGACCAGCAACTGTTTCTGCACCAGCTGAACTTGGGACAGAAATGTCGTGTGAAGCAGATGCGTTACCAGCATTTAATACGTCAAGTTTTGAACCATCAGTAAATGCTAAACTGAAACCTGCATCCATGTCAGAAGTTCCGATAGCACCACTTGTAGCACCCTCGTTTACGATTGAAAAGCTACTTGAGATAGTCATTCCACCATCAGTAGTTTCAGATAGGGCAACACTAAAGTTGTTGTCATTAACCTGGTTATTTACATCAGTTCCACCAGTTGGTGAATCAAACTCAATACCAGTTTGGTGGTTACCACTCATAGTCGCTGTTACAGCTTCAGCAACTGAAGCAGCTCCAAGCGTAGAAACAAGAGCAGTTCCCATTAATAGTTCTTTTTTCATAATTACTCCTTTTGAGTTAATGAATATTCATTAAATACAAGAAACAAACTTGTATTAGAGAAGGTAATATTTAAAAATTGAATAAAGTTCAAAATAAGCATAATGATTTATTGTATTTTTTTAATCTATGTTGTTTTTTTACAACAATTAATAATATGTTTAATATAGAAAAATTCAAAGAAATCGCCGAAATTTTGAAAAAACACAACAATACTGGGAAAATTGTAGCAATTTCTAAAAACCATCCTGCTGAAAGTGTTTTAGAGGCTATAGACCACGGTGTATACATATTTGGGGAAAACAGGGTGCAAGAGGCAAAAGCTAAATTTACAAAAATTAAACAAGATAATCCAAAAATTGAATTACACCTTACAGGATCCCTACAATCAAACAAAGTAAAGGACGCTCTATTATTGTTCGATGTATTTCATACAATAGATAGAGAAAAAATTGCAAAAGAATTTTCTAAGCATCAGCACATGTTAAAAAATAAATATTTTTTTGTGCAAATAAATACTGGAAGAGAAAAAACTAAGAGTGGAATTTTTCCTGAAGATACTAAAGACTTCCTTTTCTTCCTAAAAAATGAAATAAACCTCCCTATAGAGGGTCTTATGTGTATACCTCCTGTAGAAGATGATCCAAAAATTCATTTTAGTCAACTCCGAAATTTGGCAAAAGAAAACAGTGTTGATAAGCTTAGTATAGGTATGAGTGGAGATTATGAAGAAGCGCTTCCTTTTAAACCAGCATATATAAGGCTTGGAACAATTTTGTTTGGTAAAAGAAATTGAAGAATAAAATAAACATATTTTCAGATAGCAAAATTAAATTTTTCTTAAGGGAATTATTTTCTGATCATGAATTGTTTTTTAGAGACTTTATTGAAATTCCAAATTATCTTGATAATTGTAATGCAAATATAATTTTTTTAAGCGACAAAGAAAGTACAAAATTAATTGAATTTAAAAAATTAAGCGATAATTTTTTAGTACTATCAAGTTTGAAAAATAAAAACCTGAGCATTAACATTCAATTTGTTAAAATCCCGAAACCTATTAACCAAATAAAAACCTTAATTGAAAATTTTGTAGAAAATTTAAAAATTAAATTTCATGATATCACTATTGTTAATGAAAAATTAACGAATATAAATAGTAATTCATTTTGCTATCTGACAAAATTAGAATCAGAAATTTTAACTTATTTAATAATTGAAAAAAAAAGCACAAAAAAATATATCCAAGAAAACATTTTAAATATTAAGAGTACAATTCAAACAAGCTCACTTGACAGCCACCTTACAAGAATAAGAAAAAAAATGAATCAAATAGAAACCGGTGTTAGAATACAATCAAAAGATGAAAAACTAACAATCATTATTTAATTTAGTAACTTCGGGTTTATAAGCTTAAAAAAGTTTTTATCAAAATCCATATTATAATTATGATTGAAAATTGACATTTGAATGAATTCATCATTTATAACAACCTCTATTTTTCTAAGTATTACTGGATTATTTTCGAAGTAAATATTTATTAAGTACTTTGTTCCTTCGTCATCAACTCCCTTTTTTTTTAAGCAAAACCTCCTCATTTTTTAATGTAATCTTGCTATTTTCAAAAAAATTAGGATTTCTAAAAATATCATAAAAGAACCATGCATTGGTGTTTTTAGGATTAAAAAACTCATCCTCTTCTAATTCATAATTATAATACATAGCCTTATCTTCATCTAATACAATTAAAATTTTTGACGGAAATAAATATTCAGCTCTTACTCTTTTTTTGCCAATATAAACCACTCCTTCACTCAAAGTTTCATTATCATTTTGAATAAAGGATGCAGAGAAATTTTTCATTGAATTTAAATAGTCTAAGATCTTAATTTTAGTATCTGTATTTGATTCAGCTTTGTAAGATAAAATCAAAAATAAAATAATATAGAAATAACTTAAATACCTTTTCATTTTTTGAGAACATGTCTCTTGCCTGCATTATTTGCTTCGCTTATGATTCCGTCTTCTTCCATTTTTTCTATAATTCTAGCTGCTCTATTGTAACCTATTTGAAGATATCTTTGAACATAACTAGTAGAAACTTTTTGTTGGTTGATTACTATATCAACTGCTTTACTGTATAGCTCGTCATTATTGCTTGAAATTAAATCTTCATTTATTGATGAACTTACGCTACTTTCAGACAGAGATATTTCATTTTTATGATCAAATGTAGCTTGATTTTTTATATGATTGACAACTTTATCAACTTCATTCTCTGAAACATAACCCCCATGAAGTCTTTTTATAATACCACCATTTTCCAAAAATAACATATCACCACTTCCTAGTAACTGTTCTGCTCCCATCTCATTTAATATTGTTCTACTATCAAATTTACTAGATACTTTGTAACTTATGCGACTTGGAAAGTTTGCTTTAATTGTTCCAGTGATTACATCGACACTAGGCCTTTGAGTAGCTGTAATCAAGTGAATACCTGAAGCTCTTGCCATTTGTGCTAATCGTTGAACCAATGACTCAACTTCTTTACCAGCAACCATCATTAAATCTGCCATTTCATCAATTACAACAACAATAAAAGGCATTTTTTCAAGAGGAATTTCGTATTTCTCAATAATAGGCATTCTAGTATCATCATCTATGCCTGTTTGAACCTCTCTAAATAATTTTCTACCTGACGAAATAGTTCTTAAAACTTTATCATTATAAGAATCTATATTTTTTACATTTAAAGAGCTCATTAACTTATATCTATTTTCCATTTCTCTTACTACCCACTTTAGTGCAAATACTGCTTTTTTTGGATCTGTAACAACTGGAGTTAATAGGTGAGGAATATCTTCATAAATACTTAATTCTAACATTTTAGGATCAATTAAAATTAATTTACATTCATTAGGTTTAAATTTGTAAAGTATACTTAATATCATTGTGTTAATACCCACAGATTTTCCTGAACCAGTTGTTCCCGCTATTAGCAGATGGGGCATTCGCTCTAAATTTGCGAAAATACTTTTTCCAGATATATCTTTTCCCAATGCAAGAGTAAGGGAATCATTTTCAATTTTAAATTCGTCTTCCTCAATTAAATCACCAAATAAAACACTATCCCTTTTAGTATTTGGTATTTCGATACCTAAGCTTGTCTTTCCAGGTTGAGTTGAAATTCTAGCAGATATAGAAGACATTGCTCTAGCAATATCATCAGACAAACCAATTACTTTACTAGATTTTATTCCAGCATTTGGAATAAATTCAAATAAAGTTACAATTGGACCACTACTAAAACCAACTATTTTTCCTTCAACACCATATTCAGAGAGTGTTTTCTCTAACTTAATAGCAGCATCAGTGTTTATTTTTTCCAATTCTTTGTTTTTATTATTTTTTAAATTTGATTTCGAAAGTAGATTTTTAGATGGAAGGTTAAAGCTAAAATTGTCAAGCTCAAGTTGTTTATTAACTTTAGGTTTATTATTATTTTTTTTGCTTAAACTAACATAATTTCTCTTCTTAATTGTAGGCTCACTTCTTAATGTTTTTTTTTGCAATGTTTTTTCTAAAATTTATATATTTAAAAAAACCAAATATAGAAAATAAAAATTTTAAATATTTAAAAAATTTTAAGAAAGAAAATAATTTATTTATCCAAGAAATATTTATTCTAAAAGATACAAATATTAAAATTACGCCAATTACTAAAAGTAAAAAATTTATAATAAAATAAATAAAAATATTTTCTAGAAGATTTAAATTTATATTTGTAAATAAATCGACCAGGAACTGTGAAACCAATCCTGTTTTTAAAAAGGCTATATTAGTTGATTTTAAGGAAACATTAATAAGAATTATACCCGTCAGGTTCGATAAAAATTTCAAAATTATAAACCTGCTAGTAATACCTAAAAACAATTTTCCACCTTCTAGTATTATAAAAAACGCCAATAAATAACTTAGTGTTCCAATAAAAATTAATGAATAACTTGATAAATAAGCGCCAAAAAAACCTATTAGATTTTCAATATTACCGCCATTAACATTGTAATTTAATTGATTAAAACCTGGATCATTTGCAGAGTATGAGTAAAGACTGGTAAAATAAATTAGGCCAAATCCAAATAAAATTATCCCTAATATAAATTTAACAATAAAATTTCTAAGTGAACCATACTTGAACATATAGTTAGATTGTAATACATTTAGATTATGGTAATTCGAAGAAAATTATGAAAGAAATTCAATCAAACATCAATATAATAGGGGGAGGCCTTATAGGAGCTGTTACAGCATATTCACTTTCTAAACTTGGCAATAAAGTAGTAGTTTTAGAGCAAAATGCTAAATTTAATCATAAAAATATTTTAGACAAAAGAACAACAGCAATTTCAGAGGGTACAAAAAAATTTCTTGAAGAAATAAATATTTGGAATGAAATTGGTAATTATGCAGAACCAATAAAGAAAATTCAAATAATAGACAGAAATCAATCAAACAAAATTTATTTTGACAACCAAAGAAGAAAATCCAATCTTGGATATATAGTTAAAAACGAGTTTTTACTTGATTGCTTGTATAAAAAATTACAAAAACAAAATAATGTAGAAATTTTTAACAATGTTTACGTTAAAGATATTTTTTATCAAGGCAACAGAGTCATAACGAAGCAAAATAATTTCTGTATTAATACAAACATCCTATTTGCATGTGATGGAAAAAACAGTTTTATAAGAAAAATTTTTAAAACTCCAATTTATAGAAAAGATTATAAAAAAAAAGCAATTGTAATAAATTTTTATCACTCAAAGAATCACAATAATACTGCTTATGAATTCTTCTTTAAAAACGGACCTCTTGCAATCTTACCAATGCAAAAAAATAAAAATCAGTTTCAAAGCTCCATCGTTTGGACAAACACTAATAAATTTATAAACTCTTTACTATCTTTAGATGATAATAATATTTCTTCTATTTTAAATGAAAAGACACAAGGAAGTGTAGGTGAGATAAAAAAAATAATCACCAAACAAACTTTTCCTTTAAAAGCCCATTTAAATTCTAAATTTTTTGAGAATAGAATTATTTATTTAGGTGACTCAGCCCATTCATTTCATCCAATTGCAGGACAAGGATGGAATTTAGGTATGCAAGATGTGGAAAGCGTATATAATCTTGTTAAAAAATATAATTCTCTAGGTTTAGAATTGGGGGATGAAATATTTTGTAAAGAATTTCAGAAAGCTAATTTTTTCAAAGCTTATAGGCTGTATCAAATCACTGATAAAGTTGATAGTGTCTTTAAATTAAATAATCCAATTTTTAATCACGCGAGATTTTCAGCTATCAATTTAATAGAGAAAAGTAAAAAATTAAAAAACCAGATAAGTGATTTTGCTATGGGTGTTAATTAATACTTTTGCTATTATTATCTTCAACGATCTCAAGCTCTAAAATTGAATGAAGTTTTTTATAAAAATCACTTAAATTTTTTGTTTCCAAAAGAACCTGTTTTTCAATATCACTAAAAGGGGAGATCATAGCTATAAACTTAATAATTTGATTAAAGTCTATGTTTTGAATTTCTTCTAAGTTTAAGTTAATTTTTTTAACTTTAATATATTCGCTATACTTATCTAAAAGATTGTTTTTTTGTTTTTCATTTATAATGCTTTTATCTTCATCAAAATCTAACATTTCAGCTTCAACCAACCTAAACTTATATTTTTTTTCTAATTCTTTCTTAACTTTAAAACAATTAGTACCTTGTAGACTAATTAAATATCGTCCGTCTGTTGTTTCACTAAAACTGTGAATTTTTCCAATACAACCAATATTATAGAGTTTATTTTTTTTATCAGATTGTATCATGCCTATGCACCTTTTCTTTGAAAGAGCGTAGTCCACCATCTCAATATATCTCTTTTCAAATATATTCAGAGGCAAGCTTGTTCCTGGAAACAGGACGGCACCGTTTAAAGGAAAAATAGGGATTTCCATGTTATGAAAACATTAATTGTGAAAGTTTTTTCCTATATTGAATAGTAATTTGATCAGTATTTCCAAGTACAGAAAAAAACTCTACCATCTTATTTTTTATACTATCCTTATTTTTGGGATAATTTTTTAGAAGCAAATCCATTCCATTTTCATATTGTTTTATTGAAAAATATTTATCTGATATTTCTAAAATTAAATCAATATTATTTGGTTCACTCTCAAGTTTGGCAAGCAATTCATTAATATTTGGTCCGGATGAATTATTTTTCACAATTTCCATTTTTTTTAAAACCTGTTTAACTTCATCCTTAATTTGTAGATCTTTTTCTAATGAACTAATGAACATCTCAACCTCTTCAAACTGTTTAAGTTCAATCAAACACTCTAAATAAAAACAAATACCTTTAATTTCGTCTGAGTTTTTAGAAATAAATTCTAGAAGAGTGTCTTTAGTTTCTTCAAACTTATTTTCAGCCATAGCGCTTTCTATTTCATTATAAAATTCAGTGAAGTCTTCATTAATTTTAGACCCTAAACACTTTTCAATAAATTCAATAATTTGGCCTTCAGGAATAACGCCCTGAAATGCATTAACAATTTGTTTATCTTTGAAAGCGTAGACTGTAGGAATTGATTGTATTCTTAATTGCGCAGCAATTTGTTGATTTTCATCAATATTTATTTTTACTAAAGTGATTTTATCCCCTGATTTTGATATTATTTTTTCTAAAATTGGTGTTAGTTGTTTACAAGGACCGCACCAGGGAGCCCAAAAATCAACAACAATTAATTTATTCTCACTAGCTTCAATAACCTGATCATTAAACTCTGCTTCAGTAACATCGATTATATTTGTATTTTCACTCATAAAGATTTGACTATACTATAACTATCCAAAGAAAAAATATGAATTTTTTTATTATTTTCAAGAAGGAAGTTTATAAACTCTGAAGTCTTTATACTTATAGTTGTTGTGTTAATTAGGGGGTGGAAGTTAATTAATTCACTGTTAAAAAGTTTTTCATCTAAGTAAAATTCAACAACATTATGCTTGTCGTTAAGAAGGGCAAATGGGGAGACTGATCCTGGCTTTATACCCAAAAACTGCTCTAAATATTCAGCATTTGCAAATGATAAATTCTTAGCATTGATAGATTTAGAAAATAGCTTTAAATCAACCCTTGCATTTTCATCACAACTAAAAAGAAAAAAATTATTTTTTTTATTTTTTAAAAATAAATTTTTTGTATGTGCCCCTTTAATCTCACCTCTTAGATTTTCAGAATCTTCAACTGTAAATAAAGGATCGTGATCATGAATTTGAAAATCTTTATTTTTTACACTAAGTAATTCAAATAAATCTGTCTTTGTAAGCATAAATAATATTATATTTATTAAGAAATAAGGTATTTAAATACAATTACAAAATTAACAATGGGAAAAAAAGCAGTAGTTATAGGAAGTGGTTTTGGAGGTATTGCAATTAGTCTAAGACTAAAAAAATTAGGTTATGATACAACAATTATTGAAAAACTAGACGAGCTTGGAGGAAGAGCAAGAGTTTTTGAAGTGAATGGTTTTAAACATGATGCTGGACCAACAGTCATAACAGCACCATTTCTTTTTGACGAATTATTTAGTCTATTTGGAAAAAAAAAAGAGAAGATTATTTGAGTTTTGTTCCACTTGAGCCCTGGTATAGATATTATTTTCATGATGGTAAAACTTTTGATTATTGTTCTACTATTCAAAAGACAAATAACGAAATAAGCAAATATGATGATAGAGACATTAAAGGATATTCTAAACTCTTAAATCAATCAAAAAAAATTTTTGATGTAGGGTTTACACAATTAGCTGACAAACCATTTATTTCTTTTTTTAAAATGTTAGGAGTTATTCCTAATTTGATAATTTTGAAAAGTTATTTAACAGTATCTCAACTTGTAAATAGTTATCTAAAAAATCCATATCTTAGAAAAGCATTTTCAATTCATCCACTTTTAGTTGGAGGTGATCCACACACAACAACATCTATTTACGCTTTGATTCATTATTTAGAGAGAAAATGGGGAGTATTTTTTTGTATGGGTGGAACTGGTAAAATCGTATCTGAATTAAAACAATTAATGATTGATTGTGGTATTAAAATAAAAACAAATACAGAGGCAAAAGAATTTATTGTTGAAAATAATAGGATAACAAAAATATTAACAAACAATGAAGAAATTTCCAATATAGACCTAGTTGTATGTAATGCTGATCCACCTATGGTTTATTCGAAACTTTTAAAAAAACAAAATTTAAGCAGGCCTGTGTTGAGAGAAAAAAATTTGTTGTATTCGATGGGCCTCTTTGTTCTTTTTTTTGGTACAAAGAAACAATATCATAATGTTGCTCACCATACCATATGGATGACAGAAAGATTTAAATCTTTACTAAATGATATATTTAAAAATAAAATTTTATCTGAAGACTTTTCTTTATATATACATAGGCCCACTGCAACAGATAAGTCCTTCGCACCAGAAGGTTGTGATAGTTTTTATGTTTTATGCCCAGTTCCTAATTTACAGGGCAACGTGGATTGGGATAGTGAATCAGAAAATCTTAAAGATAAAATAGTTAAAGAATTATCAAAAACAATCATGCCAGATTTAGAAAAAAATATCACCGATGTTTTTTGGATGAATCCGAAAGACTTTAAAAATGATTATAATTCAATGCATGGCGCTGGGTTTTCTATAGCCCCAATCTTTACCCAATCAGCTTGGTTCAGATACCACAATAAAGATAAAAAAATCAAAAATCTTTACTTTTCTGCTGCAGGCTCCCATCCAGGAGCAGGTATACCAGGAGTACTTTCCTCAGCTAAAGTTGTTGAAAACATAATTAAGGCTGAATTTAAGTAATAATGATTGATTTAGAACTTAACTCAACTACAGTTCTGCGAAAAGAAGGCAAAAGTTTTTATTGGGCTAGTTTTTTTTTACCAAAAAATTCCAAAAAAAACGCAGGTATTCTCTATTCAATCTGCAGATATTTTGATGATATTGCTGATAAAAATAGTGAAGATAAAACTTCATATCTCAAAAAATCAATTAATGAAATTAGAAATAATCAAAATAACAAAGTAAATCTTTTTTTACAAAAAAA
>CACGRD010000011.1 GCA_902575375.1 uncultured Alphaproteobacteria bacterium | reverse complement strand
TGATCGCCATTCATAATTTCCATCTTCATCGAGAAGCACTTCACTTTCATCTTTAAAAATTGCGATATCGCCAATATTAAATTGATTAATTTTCTTCGAAGTAATTCCAAAACTTTCTATTTTTTTACCTGAATTATCTTCGAATAACTTTCCTTTGATTTTGAAATAACCATCTTCTTGAATTTGGCTTTCCATTCCTGACATTCTATAAATTTCATTTACTTCTGTAGTAGTTAAGGAAGTCCACCATCCACTTATAGCTAATAAATCTTTATCTCTTAAAGAGCTAATAAACAGACCAAAGGTGGGAATAATCCATATAATAACAAAGAAGAGGAGTAATAGTTGAGATAATAAAGATGATATTGAAAATTTCTTCATTATATTTTTTGTTCTTGTCTATGTTTGTATAAATTCCATGCTAAGATTGGTATGACACCAATCATAATAACAATTGCTAAAACACTTCCTCTTCCCGAGTCACCACCACCTCTAAACATCCAGTCGTACATTAAGTTGGCTAAGACTCCAGTTTGCCATTCACCATTAGTCATAGCAAAAATAATATCAAATATTCTTAAAACAATTATTGTAATTAAGGTCCAAATCACAAGTATCGTTTGTTCTAAATAAGGAATTATAATTGAAAAAAATATTTTTAACTCGCTAGCTCCATCAATTCTTGCCGCTTCAAGCATTTCCTTAGGTATGCTTCTTAATGCAGCACTAAAAATAACTAAAGCTAATCCAGTTTGTATCCAAATCATAATAGCCATTAAAAAGAAATTGTTCCACATAGGTATTGTTAACCATGCTTGTGGCTCATAACCAAGATAAACAATTATTGCATTAAGTAGTCCAATTTGTGTATTTTCAGGCCCTCTATATTCATAAATAAATTTCCAAATTACCCCAGCTCCTACAAATGATATTGCCATAGGCATAAATATTATAGATTTTGCAATTGAACCCCACCAAATTCTATCAGCTAAGTTAGCAATGACTAATCCAAAAAAAGTGCTTAATGTTGGGACTACAAGTAACCATACTAAATTATTTAAAATACTTCTTCTAAATTCAGGATCATTAATTGCCCATTTGTAATTGTATAGTCCGACAAATTCTCTTCCAAATTTATCATAAAAGCTAAGCCTGATAGTTTCAAATACCGGATATAAAATAAAAATAAATAAAACAATAAATGCGGGTGTTATAAAAACTATGACCCTTATAGAATTTTCAAAATTATATCTTTTCAGTGTTTTGTTACCATAAGTATCTAAAATGTAATTTGAGATATGAAAGTAGGCTATGAAAAATAATATTCCTAAAAAAACAATAAATACTAAATTCAGGATAGTCATTAGTGATTAAATATATAAAAAAAACAGGCGAACAAGTTAATTGTTCGCCTGTTCATAATTGAAAAGTTACTTAATTGCGTCCCAACTATCTTGGATCGCATCTGCTACATCTTGGGCAGATTTTCCGTTAGTATAATCAACCATACCAGTCCAGAAAGTTCCAGCACCAATAGCACCAGGCATTAAGTCTGACGCATCAAATCTAAACGTTGTTGCACCTGTTAAAATTTCTCCTAGTTTTCTAAAAGTTTCACTAGCATACTTACTTCCATCAACACCTTTGTGAGGAGTTAGGAAACCACCTTTAGCCATCCAATATTCATGAGCTTCAGGATGCATTAAGAATTTAATGAACTCTATTGTTGCTTGGTTATCATTAGTAGCCGCTACTAATGTACCAGCTCCAAGTACAGGAGTTCCTAAATCTTTAGTTGCATATGCAGGGAAATAAAAGAAATCATAGTCAACACCAGCTTCTACACCTTCAGGGAAGAATGCAGGTATAAAACTAGCTTGTCTGTGCATCATACATTCTGCAGGTGAAGTGAAAAGTCCATTTGGAGCATCTCTAAAATCAGTAGTTGCTACTGCTTTAGATCCACCATTTACAAACTTATCATTCAACGCAAAAGTTCCAAAGAAATTCATTGCTTCAATAACTCTCGGATCATTAAAAGGCATTTCATTGGATACCCACATGTCATAAACATCAGGCGTATGTGTTCTTAACATAATATCTTCCATCCAGTCAGTTGCAGGCCAACCAGTTGCTGCACCTGAACCTAGACCAATACACCATGGAGTATTTCCATCTGATGCCATTTGTCTTGTTAGTGCAATTAACTCTTCCATAGTTCCTGGAACTTCATAACCATTATCTTCAAAGTTATCCGGTGAATACCAAACCAAACTTTTTACGTTTGTTCTAAAGAAAATTGCATTAAACTGATCATTACCATTTTCATCAGCATAAGTTGAAAGATCAACCCATGATTGACCAGCAGCATAGTTATCTAAAACCATTTGTTTAATATCATCTCCAAGAGGAACTAATCCTCCCATAGCAGCTGCGTTTGCAGCAAGACCAGGTTGTGGAAATACAACTAGATCAGCAGCACTTCCAGCTTTTAGATCGATCATTACTTGTTGTTCAAAACTATCTGAACCACCATATTCAAATGTAGCTCCAGTAGCTTTTTCAAATATAGCACCTACTTCTCTCATTGTTTCTTGTTCTGGTGACAACCAAGGACCAAACATAACTACCTTTTGTCCAGTTAAATCTGGACCAGTATAAGCATGACCTCCTGCAAATGCAGAGAAACTTAAAAATAATGAAGAAACAAATACTATTAGACTTTTAATTGAGTATTTCATTAATCCTCCTAATTTATAAAAAACAAATATCCCATCATTACTTATTGTCAATTTATAATGACTTACTAATGTTGATATTTACTGTCAATTTATAACAGTTTTAAATTTGTTGAGTTTTGATGAATAATTGTCTGTAAATATATCTTAAATATGTATTTAAGATGGTACAATTTTAGATATATAATAGGAATTATCCTTATGCTGTCTAATAATTGCTGGTATAATTTCCTTATATGCATCGTATAGACTAGTGTTAGCCTTAGGTAATTGATTTTTAATTAAATTACTTAACTTAGGTAAATTATAAGAGGGAACAGAAGGGAACATATGATGTTCTACGTGATATTCCATATGCCAATATAGAAAACTAAATATAGGATTAAAACGAACAGATCTTGTAGTGTACCTGTGGTCTTTGATATTTTCTGGTAATCCAATATGCTGAGTCATGTTAAATATATTTATAATATTTCCCCAGTACCTAGGAAAAAATATTAATAATGCAGGAAGAGGATTCATAAAATAAAATGATAAAGCAAAAGAAGCGATCCATAAAGATACGTGTATTCTTGAAATAAGGCGGCACTTCCAAATTTCATCCTGAGGAATACATTCCTTCATCACTGGGGTTGTAATGCCTATTGCGTGCTTAATAGTTTCAAATTTAAAGGAGTCCTTGAACTTAATAAGTTCATAGAATGGAGCAAAACTAAAAAGAAAACTTTTTAGACTTGGATACTCATGAAACAGTGCTGCTTCAAAATCATGAGGGTCGGCAACAGAAGAGGTGTTGCTATGGTGTCTAAAATGACTCCAAGTCCATCTAGTTGGTTCAAAGTCAGTCATAAAAGAACCAACTTGATAAAAAAATTCATTTAAAAATTTTGATTTGAATGCAGTTCTATGTCCGCATTCATGCCAAATTGGGTTACTTGAATAAAAAAGAACACCGTAAAGCCATAACCATAAAACTGTCCACCATGTTCCCCATGTAGCTACGGACATATATCCAAAAATAAATAAAAGAATAAAATATATAGTTACGTGCTGTAATCCTTTTAAATCACTTTTTTTTGATAACTCTTTGAGATCTTTTTTACTTATTTCGGCTCTAAACCATTTGCTATCAACATTATCTAATTTTTCCGTCATAATTTCATTTTATTTATAAAACTATTATAAGATTTAAAAGACAAATATTAACTATTTTGTCTCACTAAACGTCAACCCAACTACCAATTTGATTACTTTCTATACATTTATCAATAATATTTTGAATTTTTGCACCTTGATTAAAATCGGGCTGCATATTCAAGTTTGTTTTTATTGACTCTATAAAGTTTTGATAATTACTTGGAGTTTTTGGACATTCAATTGTATCCCAAGCCATTTTATTGATATTTTCATCAATACAAATATGCAATGTTGACCACTTAGTTCTTTCCTCATCTAGTTCAACTTTTAAAGCACCTTTTGTACAAAATACTTCTAGAATTATGGAGTTTGCATGTCCTGTTGCAAATCTTGTATTAGTTATTGTCCCGATAGCTCCATTTTCAAATCTAACTAATGAATTGAAACCATCATTAGCATCTAATGTATATTCTTTTATTTTATTTCCTTTATCGAAGTAAGTTTTTAAATCAGTACATATCTCTTTTATGTCACCTACAGCATTAACAGCAAAATCAAAAATATGAACACCTGTGTCTCCTAAAGCACCGTTACTTCCATGTTTCGTTGATAGTCTCCACAGCCATTTGTCTTCTTCTCTCCAATCACCCCATTTATTACTTGTAAGCCAAGACTGATAATAACAAGCACTAACATGTCTAGGATTTCCTATTGCTCCAGATTTTAATATTTCAACTAATCTTTGATACGCACTTGATTCTCTATAAGTAAAATTAACCATATTAATTTTTTTAGATTGAACTGCTGCATTTACCATATCTTTTGCATCACTATAATTTTCAGCAAGTGGTTTTTCACAAAAAACATTATAACCACTTTTTAAAATTTGCAGTGTAGTCTCTTTATGAAACTTATCAGGTGTTGTGTTGCTAATACCATCAAAAGTTTTTTCTTTTTCAAGCATTTCTTCTAAACTCAAATAACCTCTGATATCTAAACCTTTGTTATTTGATAAAAATATTTCTAAATTTTTTTGATTTGTATCACAAACAGCTTCAACATTGACATTTGGCATATTGTTAAATTCATCAAGATGCCTTGAAGAGATATTTCCTGTTCCAACAATACCAATTTTCATTTTATTTTTCTTCTGTTGGATGCCCTACACTAAAACCTTTCTTACTAATCTTTTCAATAGGTTTTGGTCTATTACTTTTTGGAGTAGGAGAATGTATATCTTCCCACAAAACTTTATTTGTCTGTTTTACAAAATGTATTGCATTTTTAATTACAATTTGCACATTAATATTATGATAAGTTGGATATGCTTCATGACCTGGTCGAAAATAAAATATTTGACCATTTCCTCTTCTATATAATAATCCCGATCTAAAAGTTTCTCCTCCTTCAAACCAACTAGTAAAAAGTGTTTCATCCGGAGAAGGAACCTGAAAAGGCTCACCGTACATCTCTTCCATTTCTAGTTCAAAATGTGACTCTAAACCATCGCAGATAGGATGGCCAGGATTGCATATCCACAATCTTTCTTTTTCACCGTATTCTCTCCAGGTTAAATTACAATTAGTGCCCATTAATCTTTTAAATATCTTAGAATGATGTCCGGAATGTAATACTATCAGGCCCATTCCTTCGAGAACTCGTCGTTGTACTAAATCAACTGTCTCATCTAATACTTCGTCATGTGCTTTGTGACCCCACCAAATAACAACATCACAATTTTTTAATAATTCCTCACTTAATCCATTTTGATCTTCTTTGAGCGTAGCAGTTTTAATTTTTAAACTATTATCAGTTGATAAAAAATCTTTTATACATCCATGAATTCCCTTGGGATAAATTTTTTTAACTTCTTCATTTTCTACTTCATGAATATTTTCATTCCAAATTATAACATTAGTCATCTAATACTATCTAACTCTTTCTCCGTGCAACCGATGTCCTAGTAATGCTAGCAATATGATTAATCCATTAAAGAATTGTCTCCACTCACCACTCCAGCCAATGGCAATAATTCCTATTTCCATATAGGCAATTATACCAACGCCAAATACTGCTCCAATAATAGTCCCTAACCCTCCCCAGTAAGGAGTACCGCCAACAAAAACAGCTGCTAGAGCAAGCAATAAATAACCAAATCCTTGAGTAGGAAAAAATGTATAAGTAATCATCGTTGTAAAAATTCCACCTATTGCTGCACCAACACCAACAAACATAAAAGCTTTTATTTTAACAGCATTTACATTTATACCCATTTGTTCTGCACTAACAGAATTATCTCCTACATGCTGAATATGAATACCAAAAACATGTTTATTAAAAAAATAATAGCAAAAAATCACAAATATTGCTGCCCAAAAAATTTGCATTGGGAAGCCATAAAAATTTCCAACTAAAAGAGGGTAGATCCAGTGGTTCTCTACTTCCATAATCGTAATTGATCTGCTGTTAGATAATAAGAGAATTACACCTCTCAGTAAAAATAACACTCCAAGTGACGCAACAAGAGAGGAAAGTCTAAATACAACAATTAATGTTCCAACAAGAGCACCAATAGCTGCTCCAGTAAAAATACCAAGAGCTAAACAAATAGCTGGATCAACTCCATTTTTAACAAGTAAAGCAAATACATAAGCTGCTACAGCATAAGTAGAGGCAAAAGAAAGATCTATTTCACCAGATGCAACTAAAAAAACTAATGGTATAGTTAAAAATATCAAAGTTGGCATCATGACAAATACTGATTGATGAAGGTTAGGTCTTATCCAAGCTTCTGGTGCACCTATTAAAAAAATTACCATTAAAAGTACAAAGTATCCAATGCTTCCTAAAGCTCTTCCATTTCTGTGAAAGTAATTACTTAAATATGAATTATTATTGCTCATTAGTGTGCCCCTATAGTATCCCTCATTATTTTCATGAGTTCTTCAGGAGTTGATATGTCATTCTTATTGAGTTGATGAACGACTTCTCCTCTATCTAAAATTACAAATCTATCTGATATGTCGTATACATGATAAATATTATGACCAATAAATAGAACAGATCTATTTGATTTTTTTACATTTAAGACAAAATCAAAAACTTTCTGTGTTTCATTAAGAGATAAGTTATTTGTTGGCTCATCAAGAACAATTAATTCTGCTTTATTATAAATTGCTCTTGCAATTGCTACGCCTTGTCTTTCACCTCCGGATAAATTTCCAACTGGAGATTCAGCGTTTATTAATTTTGATGTAAAACCTATTTCTCTTATTAATCTATTTGCTTCAAAAATTTGCTCTTTTTCTTTTATAAAACCAAATGGATACCGAAGTTCCTTACCCATAAAAATATTTTTAACTATCGATTGTTGTGGAGTTAAAGCTCTATCTTGAAAAACAGTTTCTATACCAGACTCTCTAGCCTTGAGTGCATTCCAAGCATTTACTTTTTTTCCTCTTATAAGTATGTCACCTTCGTCAGGACTATAAACGCCTACTAGTGTTTTAATTAATGTTGATTTACCTGCGCCATTATCACCAATTAAACCGACGACTTCACCCCTGGTTACTTTTAATGATGCTTTGTTTAGAGCAGTAATACCGCCAAATCTTTTTGTAACATTATCTAATTCAATGATATTTTCCATAAATTTTGAAATGCTAACCCATTAAAATGGGTTAGCAATATATTTATCTATCTTAAGCCTGCATCAGCAAGAGCTTTAACAGCTTGATAGTTATTTGTATCAACAAATCCTGCACCAGTATCTTGGTTTATTGCACCAGTACCAAGTACAGCTGTTTGACAAAGTGATAACACTGGAAGATACCCTTGAAGGAAAGGTTGTTGATCAGATGTTAGATGAACATATCCTTTTTCAAATGCCGACATAATTTGTGGGCTAGTATCAAATCCAATTTGAAGTAACTCATTTGGTCCATAACCAGCAGCTTTGGCAATACCTTCTGCAACATTCATCACATCACTTCCAGAGTGAACAATTACTTTTGTTTCAGGATTTGCATTTAACGCTGCTGAGAAAACTGGGATAGTCATATTCGGATCTGAAGCATAAGCTGGTTGTCCATCAAGAACAGTAACTGTCATTCCGTGTTCTTCAAATATGATTCTTGCACCATCTTCTCTTTGGGCTCTAGCGTAATCTCCGATAGGAACCATCACTATAGCGTGATCTCCAGCTTTGAAGCCAAATTGTCTAATTGCTTCTCTTGCAAGAGCTTTACCTTGAGTTGCTAAATTTGCTCCTACGTATCCACCACCAAATTTTGCTCTTACACCTGATGGATCAACGTTTTGATATGTCATTAGAATACCTTTTTCAGCAGCTTGTTTTGCTAAAGGCATTAGAGCTTCATCTCCCGGATGTCCCATCATTGCAATAGCGTCAACACCAAGACCTACAGACTCTCTTAGTTGACGAACCATTTTTTCAAAATCCCATTCTGAGTAAATAATTTCAGCATCTGCGCCCGTATCTCTTATTGCATTCATTGCTCCTGCTGCAACTATTCCAGCAAAGCCACCAGCCTCAGGACCGCCAGCATAAAAATGCATTTTTACATCTGAGCACCATTTATCACCTAGATCTTGTCCAGTTGGTGCAGCATAAGCTTGCATAGAAACTGGAAAAAGAAATAAATTAATAAGTAATATTTTAATAATTTTCATAATTCCTCCCTGGTAATTAAAAAATAATATTAATTAATAATAATAAAGTTTAAACTAAAATTAGTTGCAAATGTCAACTAGTAGAGTCTTTTACTGATTCTTTTCGTTTGTCCATGGCTATATACACCATCTACTCCACCATCTCTTCCGTAGCCTGATCTTTTATAACCACCTCCAGGTAGATTTTTACCATCAACAAACCAGTCATTATGCCAAATGATACCAGCCTGAATCCTATCTGCTGTCCATTTTGCTTTTTGATCATCAGCAGTAAACACACCAGAAGCTAATCCATATTTTGTTGAATTTGCAATATTTATAGCTTCTTCTTCATCTTCAAAATCAAAAATTGATGTAACTGGACCAAAGATTTCCTCTTGAGCAATTGTTGCTTCAACTTTAACATTATCAAAAATTGTTGGTTGATAAAAATTACCATCATCTCTATCAGCTTTATCTCCACCTAATGTTAAAGTGGCACCAGATTGTATTCCTGATTTCACATAATTCGAAACTCTTTGCATTTGATCAGTTGAAATAAGAGGTGTTACTTGTGTTCCATCCTCGTCACCAGCACCTACTTTTAATTTTTGAGTTTTAGCTACAAGCTTTGTCATATATTCATCTTTTATTTTAGGATGAACAATCACCCTCGACATTGCTACACATATTTGTCCCGCATTAGGTTTAAAAATTCCTTTAACAGTACTATCAACAGCTTTATCAATATCAGCGTCAGGATAAATAATAGCTGCAGATTTTCCACCTAATTCAAAATGCGTAGGTATAATTCTATCAGCTGTTTCTTTTAAAATTTCTGATGCAACTTCTGGAGATCCAGTGAAAACGATATAGTCACAACCTGAATGTTGAACTAGCTTTCTTCCAGTGGTTTCACCATAACCATGAATAATATTAATAATTCCTTTAGGGACACCAACCTCTTCAAATATTTGACCATAAAAATTTGAAGAAATAGGACATAACTCCGGAGGTTTAATTACAATAGTATTACCAACAATCCAGTTTTGTGCAACCATTCCAGAAAACAAAGAAACAGGATAATTCCATGGAACAATTTGTAGTGCTACTCCAAAAGGTTCTAAGACTACATAATTTAAAGTATCATTTCCTGATGGGATTAATTTATTTTCTATTTTATCTGTTAGTCCGGCATAGAAGTCAAATGTATCTGCTGCCCCTTTAAATTCATCTACACATTGTTTGATTGTTTTACCATTTTCTTGACTTAAAAGTTTACCACCTTCATCTTTTCGTTCCCTTAATTTTTGAGCAATTGCTCTCATCATATTTGATTTATCTTTAGAGTCCATATCAACTAAAATTCTTTTATCAAAAGCTCTTTTAGCTGCTTGGAAGGCTAAATCTATTTCTTCATCCAGAGCTTCATCAATATTTCCTACAATTTTTTGATTTGCTGGATTTAAAACAGGAATATTTTTTTTTGATATTGAATCAATAAATTTACCATCAATAAAATTTCTTAACTCCATATATTATAAATAAAACTAAAGTTTAGGAAGTGTCAAGTATAGTTTAATTATTTGGAACTTGAACTGGTATAAAATAATCTGGATTTTTTGATTTTTTAATAACAGCTGGAATTATATCTTTATATGCAGAATATAAAGTTTGTGGTTCTGGTAACTGATCTTTTATTACTTCATACAATTTAGGAAGATTGTAAGATGGGACCATTGGAAACATATGATGCTCAATATGATATTCCATTTTCCAATAGATAAAACTAAAAACAGGATTCAATCTTACAGACCTAGTAGATAGACGATGATCTTTTGTATTTTCTTGTAAACCCATATGTTGAGTAATGCCCCAAATGCCATTGAAAGTTGCAAAAAATTTTGGAATTAAAAATAATAATATTGGTAGTAATGAGCTAAAGTAAATTGAAGATGCAATTATTGATATCCAAAGAAAAACAAAAATTCTTGAGCTATTAATACAATTTTGAATTTTATCTTGAGGTATACAATCTTTCATTACGTCTGTTTTAATTCCAAGAGCATGTTTAATAATTTCAATATAAAGTGATTTATGGATTGTAAAAAATCCAATTCCGGGAATAAAATTTATCAAAAAACTAAAAAGGGTGTGTTTAGAAAAAATACTTCCATCTGCTTCGTAATCATGAGGATCAATTGAAGCGGTATAACTATGATGTAGAGAATGACTCCATCTCCATCTAACAGGCTCAAAATTATTCATAAAGCTTGCAATATGATAAAAAAAATCATTTAACTTTCTTGTTTTAAAAGCTGTTCTGTGACCACACTCATGCCAAATAGCATCTGCTCCACCCCAGAACATACAATACGCAAGATAAAAAGGTACAAACCACCAAGTTTGCCAGAAGTAAGCTGATAGGATACCAAGGCCGGTAAGTGATAGTGTAAAAATTATAATATGCTTCCAGCCCTCGTAATCAGTTCTTTTAGAGAGCTTTTTAAGTGTTTTGCGATCTATGTTTGCTCTAAACCACTCATTTGAAATATTATTAATGCCAGTTTGTATTATTTGGTCATTAGACATATTTTATTATAATTAATAAAAAATTTACATTTTTCCAGTAATTTTCTCAATATTATTTATAACAAACTAGCAATATTTAGTTTATTTAACAAAATAATAGAGACAATTGTAGAATAATGAATCTTACAATCATTGGAACAGGTTATGTTGGGCTCGTCACAGGAGCATGCTTTGCTGAATTTGGATATTCTGTAACATGTGTAGACAAAGATAATAAACGCCTTGAAATGCTTAAATCAGGGAAGTGTCCATTTTTTGAACCAGGTATGGACGAACTTCTAGACAAGCATATTAATAAAACAAAATTAATATCTTTTGCATCAACAATAAAAAATAATTTAGGGAATACAGATATAATTTTTATTACTGTAGGAACTCCAACAAGAAGATTTGAGGATGAGGCTGACTTGAGTTTTGTATGGCAAGTTGCTGAAGAAATTGCTGAAAATATTAATAAATATTGTTTAGTAGTAACTAAGTCCACAGTTCCAGTTGGAACTACAAGGGAAGTAAAAAAAATTATTTCAAATAAAATTGATCAAAAGCTTTTTGATGTTGTGTCTAACCCAGAATTTCTTCGAGAAGGATCTGCTATAAATGATTTTATAAGACCAGATAGAGTAGTTATTGGAACAGAAAATAAAAAATCTGAAAATATTATGAAGGAACTTTATAGACCTTTATTTCTTAAAGAAACTCCAATTGTAGCCACTGCTATTGAAACTTCAGAAATAATTAAATATGCATCTAATAGTTTTTTAGCAACAAAAATAGCTTTCATTAATGAGGTTGCTGATTTGTGCGAAGTTGTTGGAGCTGATGTTCAGCAAGTAGCATATGCAATGGGTATAGATAAAAGAATTGGATCTAAATTTTTGAATGCTGGACCTGGATTTGGCGGTTCATGTTTTCCAAAGGATGTTAAGGCATTTGCCTCAACTGCTAAAAATAAAAACATTGATTTATCAATTATTAATGCGGTTAATAAATCTAACCAAGATCGTATATTAAAAATTTTAAATAAAATAATTTCAAATATTGAAAAAAAATCTACTATTTGTTTTTTGGGTTTAAGCTTCAAGCCTAACACTGATGATGTTAGAGACTCGACTTCTATGAAAATTGCATCTAACTTATTTGACAAAGGATATAAAGTTCAATCTTATGACCCTGAAGCAATGCATAATGCTAAAAAAGAAAATTCTAATCTTATTTATTTTAATTCTGCTTATGAAGCTTGTGAAGGAGCATCGGCAATTATTATTGGAACAGAATGGAATGAATTTAGAGCATTAAATTTCAATAAAATATCAAAAATTTTAAAAGAAAAAATAATTTTTGATCTAAGAAACATTTATATTCCAGAAGATTTAAAAGAGCTAGGATTTAAATACTATGGAACTGGAAAATAAATTGAAAATCGAAAATTTTGATAAAGAAGTTTTAAGAGAATATGACATTAGAGGAGTAGTTGGAGATAATATAAATCAAAATACGGCCTATACAATAGGAAGAACATTTGGATACACTGTAATTAATAGATTAAAATCTAACATTATAGCTACTGGTTATGATGGAAGATTAACATCACCAGATTTACATCAAGCTCTTTGTGAAGGATTAAAGGATGCAGGAGCAAAAGTTATCAATATTGGTATCGGACCAACTCCAATGACTTATTTTGCCCATTTCCACCTTAATGCGGATGCTGCGATAATGGTCACAGGATCACATAACCCTTCAGAATATAATGGTTTCAAAATGGTTCTAGCTAAACATTCTTTTTATGCTGAAGATATCCAAAGCCTTCAAAAATTAATTGATCAGGATAATTTAAAATTAGAACAGGGTGAGATTATTAATAAAGATATTAAATTAGATTATACTAAGAGATTATTACAAAATATTTATCTCAATAAGAAAATTAAAATTGCCTGGGATATTGGTAATGGTGCAATGGGAGTAGTTATTAACGAAGTTACAAGTAATTTAAAAAACTCTGAAAATATTTTAATAAATCATAAAGTTGATGGTAATTTCCCAAATCATCATCCAGATCCAACGGTTCCTAAGAACATGGAACAATTAGTAGAATCAGTTAAAGATAACCATTGTGACATAGGTCTTGCGTTTGATGGAGATGGAGACCGTTTGGGTGTTGTAGATAATTTAGGTAATTTAGTTTGGGCAGATCAATACATGTTATTACTATGTGCTGAAATTGCAAACTTATATGATAATCCAAAAGTAATTATGGATGTTAAATGTAGTAAAGTATTTTTTGATGAAGCAAAAAAACTAAACTGTGATCCAATAATGTCTAAAACTGGACATTCGCCAATAAAAGAAAAAATGAAAGAATTGAATTCACCCTTATCTGGAGAAATGAGTGGCCATGTTTGTTATGCTGATGATTTTTATGGGTATGATGATGCTATGTATGTAGCACTGCGATTACTTAGAATACTATGTAATCAAGAAAAATCCCTTAATGAATTAATAAATGTTTATCCAAAAACTTTTTCTACTCCTGAAACAAGGTTTGATGTTGATGAAACAAAAAAATTTATGATAATTGATGAAATAAAAGAACGAATAAAAAAAACAGAAGGTAAAATAATTGATATTGATGGTATAAGAGTTGAAAATGATGAAGGATGGTTTCTAATGCGAGCTAGTAACACACAAAATCAACTAACTTGTAGAGCAGAGTCAACTTCTCAAGAAGGCCTTACGTCTTTGATAGCAATTATTGAAAATCAGTTATCTAAAAGCGGTGTAAATTATAAATTTACAATCTAACAAAACAATCACGATTATATTTTTTCAGTCTTTTACATGCTGTATACGCTTCTTTTTTAGAAAAATTTTCAAATCTAGATTCATAAAGTTGTTTACCGCTAACTTTTATCAGCACAACATTTGAAATTTTATCTTTAGTAGAAACTGGATATTTACTTTTAATTAATTTGATTTGTTTTTCTGCATTATTTCTATACTTAAATGTTCCAACAACAATGGAATAAGCATTTCTTTTCTTTTCAATTTTTTCGTTTGCAGTCTCGTCTTTTTTAACTATTTTTTTATTACTACTTTTTGTCTTAATATTTAATTCAGCAAATTCTTTATCCATTATTATTTTTAAAGATTTGTTCCGTTGACTTCCTGTATCACCTCCAAAAATAATTCCTATTAATCTCTTATCATCTCTGACAGCTGAAAAAGCTAGCTGAAAACCAGATGCTTTTATATATCCAGTTTTAATTCCATCAGCACCATCGTAGCTTAACATTAATTTATTATGCGTTTTGTAAGTCTTACCCTTATAAGTAAATTTTGTTTTACTAAACAATTTATATTCTTCTGGAAAATTTGAAATTAGTGCATGTGAAAGTTTTGCTATATCTCTTGCAGTTGTTAATTGAGCTCTATTGGGCAGACCTGACGCATTTTTAAATGTTGTATTATTCATACCTAAATTTTTTGCATAGCTTGTCATAAGTTTAGCAAATTCTTTTTCACTACCCGATATATTTTCAGAAACTACAGTTGCTACATCATTTGCTGATTTTATTATAAGAGCATTAATTGCATCTATAACTTTTATACTTGATCCTGCTTCTAAATAAAGTTTGCTTGGTGATCTTGAAGCGGCAATATTTGATACGCTCAATTGACTATCATAACTAAGCTTTCCTTTTTTAATATAATCAAAAACTATGTAGAGAGTCATTATTTTTGTTAAGGATGCAGGATAATTCCTCGTATCTGCATTAATTTCGAATAATACTTCTTCCGTATCAAAATCAATAACGATTGCAGCTTTTTTAGCAAAAATATTTGATGAAAAACCTAATATTAAAAAGCTATTTAAAATAATGATTAATAATAAATTTTTTTTCATTTTTTCTTGATTAACATAAGATTTTCGATGCTTTCAAACAGAAAAATACTTTAAAATATTTTAAAACATATTATTTAATAATTATGGCAAATGAAGATCAAAATAGTAACAATAATAAGGACGATTTTCAAAGAGGCCTATTATTAGATACAAAGCCCAAGACAAAGAAACCATCAATGTATAATGTTTTGCTCTTAAATGATGATTATACACCAATGGAATTTGTTGTTATGGTGTTAGAAAAAATATTTAATAAAAAACAAGAGGAAGCTACTCAAATCATGCTACATGTTCACAAAAATGGTATTGGTGTTTGTGGAACATTTACTTATGAGGTTGCTGAGTCTAAATGTAAATCAGTAATGGATATGGCAAAAAAAAATGAACATCCTTTACAATGTACAATGGAAAAAAGTTAATGCTGTCACAAAATTTAGAAAAAACATTAAGAGAAGCATATCAACTAGCGACTACTTATAAGCATGAGTATGTAACTCTAGAGCATTTATTATTTTCTCTTTTGGAAGACCAAGATGCAATTAGTGTTCTTAAAGCGTGTGCAGTAGATATTTCAAATTTAAAAGAAAGTGTTGAGAAATTTATTATTAATGATTTAGATAATCTTAAAGAGAACTTTACTGGAGAGCCAAAATTAACAAATGGTTTTCAAAGAGTTTTACAAAGAGCTGCTATTCACGTGCAATCGAGTGGAAGAGAGAGTGTTACTGGAGCTAACATGATTGTAGCTTTATTTTCTGAGAAAGAAAGTCATGCAGTATATTTCCTTCATCAACAAAATATGAGCAGATTAGATGCTGTTCAATATATTTCACACGGTATTTCAAAAGCTAATGAAAGTTTTGAAAATGAAGAATTTGTAGATAGTCAAACAAATGATAATAATGAAAAACAAAAACCGAAAAGTGCTTTAGGTCAATTTTGTATAAACCTTAACGAAAAATCAAAAGATGGTAAAATTGATAAGCTAATCGGAAGAAGCAAAGAACTAGATAGAACAATTCAAATTTTATGCAGAAGACAAAAAAATAATCCTTTATTTGTTGGAGACCCTGGTGTTGGTAAAACAGCGATTGCTGAAGGTTTAGCAAAAAGAATTACAGAAAAAAAAGTACCTAAAATTATGGAGGATGCCGTAATTTATTCTTTAGATATGGGCGCATTACTTGCAGGTACAAGATACAGAGGTGATTTTGAAGAAAGACTAAAAGCAGTTCTTAAAGAATTACAAAAGAAAGACAAAGCTGTTTTATTTATCGATGAAATCCATACCGTTATCGGGGCAGGAGCAACGAGTGGAGGCTCAATGGATGCAAGTAATTTATTAAAACCATCCTTAGGAAATGGCACTCTTAAATGTATTGGATCAACAACATATAAGGAATTTAAAAATTATTTTGAAAAAGATAGAGCTTTAGTAAGAAGGTTTCAAAAAATTGATGTAAAGGAACCATCGAAAGATGAGACCGTAAAAATACTTGAAGGCTTAAAAACTTACTATGAAGAACACCATAATATTAAATATTCACCGGAAGCAATTATTAGCGCTGTTGAATTATCAAATAAATATATAGGTGATAGGAAACTTCCTGATAAAGCTATTGATGTTATCGATGAAGCAGGTGCATCACAATATTTATTGCCCGAAGAGAAAAGAAAGAAAATTATTCTATCAAAAGATATAGAAGCAGTTGTAGCTTTAATGGCAAGAATTCCAACAAAATCTGTTAATCAAAGCGATAAGAACAGTTTAAAAAATTTAGAGAGAGATTTGAAAAATTTCGTCTTTGGTCAAGACAAAGCCATCGAAGAATTATCATCTTCCATAAAGTTGGCAAGAGCTGGACTAAGAGAAGATGGAAAGCCAATTGGCTCATATCTATTTTCTGGGCCTACAGGGGTAGGGAAGACTGAGGTAGCTAAACAGCTAAGTAATACACTTGGTATTAAACTGCTTAGATTTGATATGTCAGAATATATGGAGCGTCATACTGTGAGTAGACTTATTGGAGCTCCTCCTGGT
This sequence comes from uncultured Alphaproteobacteria bacterium, assembly GCA_902575375.1. GTDB lineage: Bacteria > Pseudomonadota > Alphaproteobacteria > HIMB59 > CACPNW01. Next base: position 19,347 of record CACGRD010000011.1, on the reverse strand, counting down.
TATGTAGGTTTTGACCAAGGTGGGTTATTGACTGATGGCGTTGATCAAAATCCTCATTGTGTATTGTTATTGGATGAAATTGAAAAAGCTCACTATGATTTATTTAATATTCTTTTGCAAGTTATGGATTATGGAAAACTAACCGATCACAATGGTAAGACGATAGATTTCAGAAACGTTATATTAATTATGACAACTAACGCTGGTGCAATTGATGTATCTAAAAACAAAATTGGCTTTAATGCAAAAAGATCTAACGATGATAGTAGCGATGCAATAAATAGAATTTTTTCACCAGAATTTAGAAATCGTATTGACTCAATTATTCATTTTAATCATTTATCTAAAAATATTGTACTATCGATAGTAGATAAATTTATTATAGAAATTGAAGCACAACTTGAAGATAAAGGTGTTTCATTATCGATTAATAAAGAGGCAAAAGAGTTCCTAGCTGAAGAAGGTTATGATGAAGTGTACGGTGCTAGAGAGTTAGGTAGAGTAATACAAGAAAAAGTTAAAAAACCGATGGCTGAAGAACTTATTTTTGGTAAACTTGCTAAAGGTGGTCATGTTGAAATTACATGCAAAGATAAAAAAATTAACTTTGAATTTTCTAATAAACAAGAAGTAAAAAAAGAACTAGCCTAATTTTTGAAAGGAAGATAATCTTCTAATTTTTCTTTTTGATTATCAATAAGCTGACTTTCATTATGAAGAAAATTTTTGATAGCTTTGCTAAACTCTTGATCTTTTATCCAATGAGCACTCCATGTTTTTGTAGGCGCATAACCTCTTTGCAATTTATGTTCACCTTGAGCGCCCGCTTCTACAATTTGAATCTTATTTTGAATTGCATATTCAATTGCTTGATAATAACAAAGTTCAAAATGTAAAAATGGCACTTCATATTTTGATCCCCATAATCGTCCATACAAATGAGTTTTACTTAGAAAATTGATTGCAGAGGCAACCATTTTATCTTCTTGATAAGCCATTATAAGTAATATTTTGTTTCTAAAATTATGTAATATTTCAAAGAAAAATTCTTTAGTTAAATAAGTAGAACCCCATTTTCTTCCTGTAGTATCTAAATAACAATCGTAAAAAAAATTTATATGCTCTTCTTTAATATCATCTCCATTAAGTAATTTTACAGTTAAATTATTATTTTCAATACATTGTCTTTCTCGTCTAATAATTTTTCTTTTTCTTGAGGATAAGTCATTTAAGAATTCATTAAAATTTTTATATTCATTATTGTTCCAATGAAATTGTATTCCTGATCTGACCATAATATTATCAATTTCATTCCAATTTGATGCATCATTGATAAAATTAAAATGGAGAGAAGAAACATTTATTTTTTTTGCCTCTTCTATCATATTATTAATTACCTGAACTTGCTTTCCCTTTTTATCTTTTACTGATTTGTTTAAAACAATTCTATCACCAGTTACTGGAGTAAACGGTATTGCAGATTGAAGTTTTGGATAATAGTTTATTCCATATCGATGATAAGCATCAGCCCAAGAATGATCAAAAATATATTCTCCAAAAGAATGGTTCTTTATATAAAGAGGACATAATGAGATAATTCTATCATTTTCTTGTTCAATATAATGATATGGCTGCCAACCTGTTTTGGTATTTGCACTATTACTTTTTTCTAAAGCGTGAAGAAATTCATATTGTAAGAATGGATGATCATTTCCAACACATTCATTCCATACAGAACTTTTAATGTTACTGAGCGAAGAGCAAAAAAAATGTTCACTCATTTTGAGTATGCTATTTAATTTTAATTATTGCGTCTATTTCAACAGAAATATTGAGTGGAAGAGCATTTGATCCAACTGCGAACCGTGCATGTCTTCCTTTATCACCAAATATACTAACTAATAGATCTGATGCTCCATTTATGATTTTAGGTTGATCAGTAAAGTTATCATTACAATTGACAAAACCCCCAAGTTTCAAAAAGGTATCTAATCTGTCCCAATCTCCATTTATTGATGTTTTTAAAGCAGCGATAATATTAATGCAGCAAATTTCAGCAGCTTTTATTCCCTCTTCTTCAGAAATATCTTCACCAACTTTTCCACTATACAAAATTTTACCATCTATTACAGGTCCTTGACCTGATACATAAAGGGTACTATCTGAAATTTTATAAGGAACGTAATTTGCAAGTGGTGTTGGCATATCAGGAATATTTAAGTCTAATTTCTTGATATTTTCTTCAAAGATGTGCATTACATATATATAAAACAATTTGGGTGAAGGTAAAGAAAACAAATATGATTAAATTTAAAAAACTATTTATTTTCATCTTCATTTTCTCAATATTTTTAAAAGGAGAGATTTTAATGGCTGATGAAAAAAAAGATATTATCCATATGACACTTAAAGATGGTATTGTTGTAATGGAGACAAAACCAGATGTAGCACCAAAACATATTAAACAAATCAAGCAACTCATAGAAGAAGGACAGTATGATGGGGTTGTTTTTCATAGAGTTATAGATGGGTTTATGGCTCAGACAGGAGATGTAGAATTTGGGAATTCAAGTAATGATAGTTTTAACTTATCAAGGGCTGGCACAGGTGGATCAAAACTTCCTGATATAGAGGCTGAATTTTCATCAGAAAATCATGGAAGAGGAGCCGTGTCAATGGCAAGGGCACAAAACCCGAATAGTGCTAATAGTCAATTTTTTATTTGTTTTAATGACTGCTCTTTTTTAGATGGTCAATATACTGTTTGGGCTCAAGTTACTGAAGGTATGGAGTATGTAGATAATATCACAAGAGGCGAGCCACCTGCTGATCCAGATAAAATAATTAAAATGGAGATTATTAAATAATTAAATGTTTGTAGCAGACTTGCATAATGATCTTGTGCAAAGAGTTATCGTAGGCGAAGATGTTTCGAAACTTACATCGCACGGGCATACGGACATACCAAGATTATTAAAATCTGAAATTGATCTAGAAATTTTAATTATTTGGGTTTCAAGTAATTCTAAAGAACAAAATTTTTTTAAAAGAGCTGATAAAATGTATGATGAGATTGAAAGAATTTCATCACATGAAGAAATTGTCATTCCAAAAAAACTTTCGGACATTAATGAAGCAATAGAAAAAAATAAGTTAATACTCCCAATTTCAATGGAAGGTGGAGAGGGTTTAGAAAATGATATCAATAATTTATATCATTTTATTGAAAAGGGTCTTTTCTATTTCGGCCCAACATGGAATCATTCTTTGGATTGGGTTTCATCAAATTATGATGAGACATACAATTCTTCAAAACTTAAAAGTCATGGTTTAAACGAATTCGGGAAAGAAGTCATTTCTATTTGCCAAGATAATAATGTGTTAGTAGATGTTTCTCACATTGGGGAGAAAAGTTTTTGGGATATTGCATCAATAAGTACCAAACCTTTTATAGCCTCGCATTCCAGCGTGTATAATTTGTGTCCTCATTTTCGTAATTTAAAAGATGATCAAATTGAAGCTATTAAAAAAGTAAAAGGTTTGATTGGTCTTAATCCATACCCTTTCTTTATTGATAAATTTTTTAAAGAAAGAGAAACCAAAGAAAGAAAAAAATATCTTGATGAATTAAATTCTATTGAAAGAAAACATTCAAACAAAACATCTCAATGGATCGCAAAACAACATTTTCTTCAAAAAAAATTAGCAAATATATGTCCAAGTATTGAAATATTTGTTGATCATATTGAGTATGTAATTAATCAAATAGGTATTGATTATGTTGGAATAGGCAGTGATTATGACGGTCTTGATTGTTTGCCAAATAAATGGAATGATTGTCTAGATCACATGATAATTCAGGAAAGTTTAGAAAAAAGAGGATATAAAAATACTGAAATTGAAAAAATTATGGGAAAAAATATATTAAGAGTTTTGGAAGAAATCTATAATTAGAAGTATACTAATTAAAACTAAAATTGTTCCTGATGTTTTTTGAATAAAATTTTTTCTTCTCTGAAAAAAATTGCCAATTCCATAACTTGTTACTACAACTGTAACTATAATATACCAAATGCCATCTATTACAGATGCAGTAATGACAAGAATTGAGTGCGAAAAAAAAGAAGCATCTATTTTAACAAATTGTGAAAATACTGCTGAAAACCATATGAGAATTTTAGGGTTTAAAATTGCTATAGAAAAACCCTGTAAGAATGAATTAAAATTTTTTTGATTATTTATATGTTCAATTTCTTGATTTATTTTGAAAATAAATTGGAAGCCAATAAATAATAAAAATAAAATTCCAATAATTTGTATAAATTGAAATAGTATTTCATTTGTTGTTAAAATAATTATTAGCCCAGTCACTGCAAAAATTGCGTACACACCCATACCAATTCCGTGACCAACAGAAGTCAGAATGCCAGCAAACCTATTAACAGTAACACTGTTTCTGATAATTAATGCTAAGCTAGGTCCAGGAGACATTGCTCCAGCAATACATACTAAGGCAAATTTAAGCCAAAAGATAAAAGTCATTTAATTTTTTGTTAAAAATAAATATTTTTTAATTGTTTTTTCTAAACCAAATTCAAAAGTATCACAGATCAGAGCATGACCTATAGAAACTTCTTCGATATCATTGATATTTTCTAAGAAAAATTTTAAATTTGCTAAATTTAAATCGTGGCCTGCATTTAATTTTACACTAGGAAATTCTTTTTTTAAATATGTTGATACGTCTATATAGGACTTTATGGCAGTATATTTATTCTCTACAAAATTATGAGCATAATCGTATGTATAAAGTTCAACTCTATCAGTTTGTATAACTTCTAAATTTTCGAGTGTTTTAATCGATGGATTTATAAAAATTGAAACACGAATTTTATTTTTTTTAAATTCACTAACAATATCTCGAAGAAATTCTTTATTTTCATGACAATCCCAACCAAATGAAGAGGTTAATGCACCAGGTGGATCTGGCACTAACGTGACTTGATCTGGTTTAACCTGAATTATTTTTTTAACAAAAAAATCTGATGGATATCCTTCTATATTGAATTCTTTATTTTCAAATTTTGCCAATAAATTTTTTAATGGTTCTAGGTCAGAAAATTTTGCATGTCTTTCATCAGGGCGAGGGTGTACTGTTATTCCATCAGCACCAAAGTTTAAACATTTATTACTAATATCAATCAGGTTTGGTAAGTCAGCACCTCTTGCATTTCTTACTAAAGCAAATTTATTCACATTTACACTTAAAGCTGTCATAATTTATTAATTTTTATATTTTAACTTCACTTATTATTTTTAGTAATCAATAACATCAAATTGAAAGGAGTAATATGAATAAATTTTATTTAATCGGAAAATTAAGTCCAGAATATGTTAAAGGATATATGAGTAATCCAGATCAAGATAGAGCTGCGATTGTTGGAAGTGCTACTGAAAAAGCAGGAGGTAAATTACATACTTTAGAATTTGTAAGAGGTGACTTTGACATGATTGCTACAGCAGAAGGCGATTATGAATCAATGCTAGCTATGAAGGTTACAGCTTTACAATCAGGAATGTTAAATGAATTAATCATTTTAGATACAAAATTTGATATGGTTAGTACCGTAAAAAAAGCAGCGGAAGCTTCTGGAAATTATAAAAAAACTTAAGAATTACTTTAAATTTTTTTTCCATATGTTTTAAGCATCCATTCATTAACTTTTGGATGCTTATATACTTCTTCTCTCAATTTATTTAATTTTTTGTATGGCTCTAATATATTAGTTGGTACACCATCTAAAAGTCCTGAACTTAACCATCCGAGTAATCTCCAAATTGCTAAATCAGCAATAGAAATTTTGTTACCAACAAAAAAATTAGAGTCTTTATTTTCTGCAAGTAAATTTTCAAGAAATTGAAACCATTTTGGTAAATGTTTTGTCGCTAATATTTTTCTAGCTAATGCTAATCGATCCTTTTCTTTATCTCTACCAGATAGAGTTACAAGATAGTTAATGTCTTGCGCCGCTTCTATAATTTGATCAATTTGTGCTGCTTCAAATTCATTATTTTTTGGATATAAACCAGATAACTTGCCACAAAATCTTGCAATTGCTCCAGTTTGTGCAAAAATTTTACCATCAACATCTAAAACTGGTAACTGCTTAAATGGTGCTATTAGCCCGTTGGGAAGTTTTCCATCTTTTTTTAGCTCTTCCGTATCTTGACTTTCAAAGCGATAATCTTTGAAAGGAATATCACCAATAAAAAGGGCTAATCGTGTAACCTCAGCTCTCCAAAAGGGTATTTTGAAATAGTATAATGTAATTTCCATATTGATTTTTTAATTATGATCTATGATACACAGTTATGATCAAAAAAGTAGATATTTTAATTGTTATAATTAATATTATTTTCTTTGCCTATTTTGCAATCCAACTAATAATATTTACAGACGAATTTTCAATTAACAATTTAGGTTTCTTTAATCACGCTGTTGCAGGTTTGTCAGAAATAATTGGAATTATTTTTATTACATTCATTATAGCTTTATCAATTATTGTATTTAGAGGTCTTGAAAGGCAGCTTCCATTTATTTTAATAATCTTTCTTTTTCAATTTTTAGCAGCATTAAATTTTTGGAGATACGTTTTTACCGATAGTCCCGGGGAAACAAATCTTAATATTATAACCATAAATGCTGTTATTTTTTCAATTATATCTTGTTTAAACTTAATATTGATTTTAAAAAATATTAATAAAATCTAAATTATTTTATAACTATTTTTTATTTAACATTTATCTTTTTTAATTTCATTTTGCCTCATAGGCATTGAGTCAATTAAATTAAATAACCTTGAAAATATTTTATCATCTTTACTGTAATCTTTAATAGAACCATCGTAGCCAATTAACCATATCCCAAATTCATTACTAACAAACTTTGGCATTTCAAATTCAGTATTTTTAAATTTCTCAAAAAATATAAACTGTACATTTCTATCATCTACTGCGCATCTGTTCTCTTGAATAAATTTTTGTGAAGATAAAAATATTTTCTCCTTTTTGTTTTCAAATGAAATTATCACTACTCTTTTTTCCCAATTTAAATCAGATATTTGTTTGGCCATTGTTTTAACGTTTATAAAAAAAATTAATGATACAAAAATATATTTCATTTTTAATGGTGCTGATACCGAGAATCGAACTTGAATCTGACCGTTACCAACGGCCTGTAATAACCATTATACTATATCAGCTTAATATAAGTAATATCACAATATTTTTTTAATAAAAAGAAAAGTAATTAACGAACCGATGGTTCGCTAATATTATTTAAGAAATTGTTTCTGTTTTTGCTCCAGCAATAATTGATGGACCATCAATTACACCGTGTTCCTTAGTTGTAAAATTATCAAAGAATTCATTAGTTGATAAAAATTCAAATATTGGACCCTTTTTATATTTCTCAAGACTCTCTTCATCTTTAAAAATATATACTCCCCCATAAACATTTTCGTTTTCATCACCGATAAAATATTTAGATATCAATCCTTCAACACCACGAAAGTCCATAGCATCAATATGTGCCTGAGCTTTAAATGCATCAACCTCAAGTCCTTTTAAATTAAAGTTTATTATTAAAATTTTCATTAATTACCTCTTTCTAATCCCAGTTAGATTCTAGAACTCTAGACAAATTAAAGCCATGCCATGTAATACCATCAAAAAAATTTTTATGATTTGCCCACACACCATCTTGATCAAGTTTATCTTGAGCCTTACCATAATCTTTCATGCTTTGAAAACGTATACCAAATCCCCAATTGTTCTGTGACCCTCTAAGTTGACCAACAGTGCCTCCATTAGCTCCTGCATCCATCCAATATTTAAAAAATGTTTCTGAGTCTTTTAGTATTAAATCTTCATCTTCATGACTAAAATTCCAGAATGCAAAACAATTTTTGACACCAGGATCTGGTTCCATATTATGTAATCTGGGAGTATAAAAATTCATTTTTTCCCATGATGTAATTTCAAAATACGGTTCCATTTCTTTTTGGAAGTCTTCATCATAACTAATTTTGTCATCAATTTCTCCAAAATGTTCATTGTTATTAAAACCTGCAAAAAAAGTATAAAGACCAGTATCTCTGCCAATATGATTTTGTAATGCGGTTCCTATTGATCCGTATTTTTCAAAATACTTTGTTGCCGTCTTATATGCATCAACAGCCTTAGATGCTGTAATTTTATAATCCCAATTTGCTACAATCATATTACCTCCTTTAAAGATTAAAATTTTAAGGTATTATGAAAATATTAATGAAATATTAAAAATATTTAAATTTAACAATAACTTACAATGACTGTGGATAAAATTATACTTGGTTACTGGAGCACTAAAGGCTTGGGATCTACTTCTAGACAAATGATTATTTACGCTGGGGTTCCACTTATTTCAAAAATTTATAAACTGATACCAAAATTCGAAAATAATTCCCTAACTTATGATGGTAGTGAATGGCACGAAAAGGATAAAATTACCTTAAAGAAAAAAAATAGTCTAATCAATTTACCCTATTTACAATTTAGTGAAGAAGGAAAAGAAAAAATAATTGCTCAATCTATTACTTGCTTATCTTTTCTTGGTAAGGAATTTAATATGTTTGGAGAAAATTCTAAAGAAGAATTAGAATGTAATCAATTGCTTCAAGAAACTGTTGATTTAAGGAATATAGTTACACGATTTGCTTATACGCATTTTGATAAAAAAATTGATGAGTTAAGTGAAGCGTCAACTGTCTTTAATCAAGCCTTTGAACATTCAAATGTTGGGAAGTTACAAAAATTTGAACATTGGCTTAGTTCAAAAAAAAATGAAGAAACAAAATTTTTTTTAATAGGAAATAATATTTCTTCACCTGATTTTAATTTGTTTGATACGTTAGAACTTTATTATGAATTTTTGAAATATTATAAATTTGTAAAAAATGTAAACTCTGATAATTTTTTTGAACAATTAGGATTTCCATTAGTTTCTAATTTTTTTCTTAATTTTAAGAAACTACCTAAATTACAAAAATATTTTAATTCAATATTGTATCAATTTCCTTTCATAAATAAATCTGCTAAGTTTGGATCTGGTAAAAATGGAATTACATGGGATCACAATAAAGAAATAGACTCAACACCTGAAGAAATAATTATCAAATAAAAAAAAATAGTTTAAAAAGATATTAGATGAAAGAAATAAATTTTTGGTTTTCTATTGGCAGTACTTATACTTATTTAACAGTTAATAGATTGCATGATGTAGCAAAAAAAGAAAATATCAAATTCAATTGGCACCCTTTCAGTGTTCGAAAAATTATGATGGATATGGATAATATTCCATTTACTCCACCAGCTAAAAAAATAAAATCAGATTACATGTGGAGAGATATAGAAAGACGAGCAAAATTTTACGGTTTTGAAGCTAAGGTTCCTGCTCCTTATCCTTTAAAAGAATTTGATTTAGCAAATCAAATTGCCATTCTTGGAATGAATGAGGGTTGGGGTGTTAATTACGTTTATAAAACATATCAAAGATGGTTTCAGCAAGGAAAAGAACCAGCGATACAGCCAAACTTAAACGAAATATTTAAAGAACTTAATCTAGATCCAGAAGAAACAATAAAGAAAGCTAATGAGCAGGAAATAAAAGATAAATATCTCAGCAATACTGAATATGCCTACAAAAAAGGGGTTTTTGGGAGTCCTACATTTGTGTATGATGGCAAAGAAGTATTTTGGGGAGATGATAGACTTGAAGATTGCATTAAATGGATTAGGTTACAAGGTAAGTAAATTAAAATGAAGTTTCTAAATTTTATTTTTCCAAAAGGTCAATGGTCATTAACTAGAGTTGCAATACTATTTCTGATATTTATGATCCTTGATTTTATTGTTGTTTATTACAAAATTATATAAGACTTAAATAAGTGGCTAGTGATTTATTATTTTCTCTAAGAGATGTAGAAATCAAATTTGGCAAAAAAGTTATTTTCCAAGATCTAAACTTAAATTTACACAAGGGTGATATGATTGCGCTTGTTGGTAAAAATGGTGTTGGCAAAACTACCTTGATGAAGACTATTTATGGTGATCAAGATTTAGATGCAGGAGAATTATGGAATTACCCTGGTCTCAAAGTTGGATATTTCAATCAAAAATTTGAAAAATTAAATAACAAGTCCATTGAAGAGTATTTTGAAGACTTACTTAATAAACAAAATAAACATTTTGTTGATATATTTTGCAATAAACTGAATTTAGATAAATTTGCCAATGTTCAAGATCTTTCAGGAGGACAAAAAAGAAAAGTTTATTTAATTAGATCTTTATTAAAAGACTCAGATGTTTTGTTATTAGATGAACCAACCAATCATCTAGATTTACAATGCATTGAATGGCTAGAAAGTTATTTACGCAATTTAAATAAGACAATTATATGTGTGAGCCATGATAGAACTTTTCTCAGTAATTTTACTAATAAAGTTTTTTGGATAGATAGAGGAAAATTACGAGTAAGCCCTAGAGGATTTAAAGATTTTGATAAATGGTCTGAGGAGTTACTCGATCAAGAATATAGAGAATTAAGAAATAGAAAACAATTTGTTAATATTGAACTAGAGTGGGCAAATAAAGGTGTTAAAGCTCGTGTAAAGAGGAATGAAAAAAGACTAAAAAGAGCAAAAGAGTTAAAATTGCAATTAGAAAAAGATGAAGCTTCTTATAGAAGTGCAATAAAATCTTTAAGACCTCAAGTATCTAAAAAGTCTTCCGATCAATCTAAATTTATTGCTGAGCTCCAAGAAGTATTCGTAAAATATCCTAATCAGAGTGAATTTGTTTTTAAAAACCTATCAATAAAAATTTCAAAAAATGATCGTATAGGTCTGTTAGGGAATAATGGGAGTGGTAAATCAACTTTTCTTCGTACAATTCTTAATGAAATAAAAATTTCTAAAGGTAAAATAAAGCTCAAAAAAAATTTAGAATTTTCTTATTTTGATCAAATGCGTAATGATCTTAACGGCAGAAAATCTATAAAAGATATCTTAGTACCCTCTGGAGGAGATTATTTAAAAGTTCAAGGAAGAGATAGGCATGTTTGTAGTTATGTGAAAGATTTTCAGTTTGATCCTAAAAATGTCAATCATACGATACAAACATTATCAGGAGGAGAGCAAAATAGATTACTTTTAGCAAAAGTATTAGCTAATCCTAAGACTGGACTTATATTAGATGAGCCAACAAATGATCTAGATTTAGAGACACTTGATCTATTAACTGAAATGTTATCAAATTATAATGGAACGTTATTAATAGTATCACATGATCGAGATTTCTTAGATCAAACTGTAAATAAAATTTTACATTTTAAAGAGGATGGGAATGTATCATTATTTTTTGGTGGATACAGTGATTTTTTAAAATCTGAAAATCAACAAGTCGTAAAAAACAAAGAAACAAAAAAATCACATTTAGAAAATAACAAAGCAAAAAATTCTAAACCTAAACTATCATATAAGTTTCAATATGAATTAGAGCAATTACCAAACCAAATAAAAAATATTCAACAAGAATTAGAAGAAATTAAAAATGAATTGAAGGATACAAATTTATATTTGGAAAATTATAAACGTTATCAAGAAATAACTTCTAAAATGGAAGTTCTTAATAGTGATCTCAATATAAAAGAGAATAGATGGTATGAATTAATTAAAATTGAAGAGGATCTAGTTAGTAATTAAACGGTTATTAATAAGCACTAGTATTATCAGATTTAGTATCTACATCTTTTAATTCTTTTAATAAACTTTCAGCATGTGATATCATCATTCTAAAGTCAGAAAGTAAGGTCGTAAATTGAAAACCGCATTCCATCATTTCTTTCATATACTTAACTGATCCATTATGAATACCAGCAATCTTTCCTTTTTCTTTTGCCTTTTTTGCAATCATTTTGATATTTGAAAAAACTGGATCTTCACGAACATCAAATTTAGGTGGCAAACCATAAGAAGAACTCATATCTGCAGGTCCAATATAAATACCTGTTAAGTTTGGAACTGAAAGGATGTCATCTATATTTTCGACTGCCTCTTTTGTTTCAACCATTGCTAAACTCACTATATTTTTGTTCGCGTGTTGGTGATAATCTGATCCATATGCAACCTGAGCTCTCATTGGACCAAAACTTCTTTGACCAATAGGGGGGTAATAGCAATAAGAAACAAATTTTTCACAATCTTCTTTGTTATTTATCATGGGTGCAATAATACCCTGAACTCCCAGGTCTAACATTTTCATAATAATCCCAGGCTCATTCCAAGGAACTCTTGTAATTGGAACTGTGTCACTATTTGATAATCCCTGAACCATTGCAATAGCAGTTGAATAGTCACTTTGACCATGCTGCATGTCAATAGTGACAGAGTCCCAGCCCATTTTACCAAAAGTTTCCGCGGTAAAGGAATTAGGAATTGATAACCAGGCATTTATAGATGCTTTATTATTAGCCCATATATCAAAGAGTTTATTTTTCATAATGCACTGTATTTAATATTATATTTACATTTAAATACTATTAAAACTTACTAATTAATACTTAATTTTTTTTAAATATTTTTTTAAATTATCACAGATTTAATATCATCTTGAAGTGAAGCAAAAATTCTTTAATGTAAAATTATAAATTGGAGGATTAAATGAAAAAAATAATTGACTCTCTACTTGTTTTATCTTTTATCTTTACATCATCTGCTGTGTTTGCCAAAACGCAAATTTCATGGTGGATGGAAGCGAGAGCTGAAAGAGATCCAATAGTTATGGAAAAACTTGTTAATGCTTATAATAGCTCACAAGATGAAATTGAATTAGTTATAGAATTTACTGCACAAGAAGTTTTAGGAGAAAAATTAAGAACAGCTCTTATTTCTGGAGGTGGCCCTGATATAGTTCGCGCAGCTGGACCCTCTTTTATTAAGGAATATCAAATGGCTGGTATGCTTGAAAACTTAGACTCATATGCTGATCAATATGGATGGAATGATAAAATTGTTCCTTGGGCTTACAATTCTGGTGTATTTGATGGGAGTTTATATGCATTACCATTGACTTATGAGTCAATGATTATGCTTTATAATAAAACATTATTTGCTGAAAATGGATGGGGGGTTCCTACAACTTTAGAGGAATTAGAAAACGTTGCATCAAAAGCTAAAGCAATGGATATGAATGTATATTCATATGGTTCGACTGGTTGGCAACCAACACATGAGCATTTAGTTGGTATCTACTTAAACAATTATGCTGGTCCAGAAAATGTATACAAAGCTCTTATTGGTGAAAAAAAATGGACTGATCCAGTATTTGTTGAGGCAATCGAATTATTGAGAAAACATATGGTTGACGAAGGATACTGGTCAGGCAGTTTAGAAAACTATTACGCAATAGATTGGGATCAATTTCATGATGCATTTAGCGCAAGAGATGCTGCTATGATGACAATTGGAACATGGACATTTCAAAGAACTGAAATGAATTTTTCTAGTATAGATGACGACTGGGGTTGGGCTCCATTACCATCTTTATCCTCTAATTCACCAAATCAGAACTTTATGTTAGCAATTGGTACTTCAATTGGATTAAATCCAAATAGCAAAAATAAAGATGCTGCTGCAAGTATGTTAAATTGGCTTTTTAGTAATAAGGATGTTGTAATTAATTTATCAAATTCTCTTGAGTTTGCTGAATTTAACTTGCCACTCTATTATGAAGATTCAGATTTTCCAACTGATGTAAATCCAAAGATAAAAGATTTTTTATCCACTTTTGGTAAAGTAACTGGTGAGGGAAATTATGGATACTGCACATGGGCATTTTGGCCTGCTGAACCGGGAGTTCACATATGGAAAGACATGGAAGTAGTGTGGGCTGGTGATATTTCAGTTGCAGATTATATGGCTGATCATCAAAAACTTTGGGATAAGGCTAGGGATAAAGGAACAACTTTATCTATACCAGATAGATAATCTTAATATTATATGACGAAGCTCTATTAATGAGCTTCGTTTTCTTATGAAAATTTTTTTAAATAAATCTTTAATTGCTTGGTACTTTATACTTCCTGTACTTTTTATTCATTTATTTGTAATAGCAATTCCCTCGATTTCTAGTCTTGCACTATCGTTAACAGATTTTAGAGGTATGGGAAAACTCAATTACATTGGATTTGAAAATTTTATTGAATTATTCGATGATAGATATTTTATAAAAGCAGTTTATCATAATGTAATTTGGACAATCGCATTTCTAACAATTCCAGTATTTGTAGCTTTAGTTTGTGCTTATCTTTTGACAGGCATAAAAAGAGGTCAATTATTTTTCAGATTAGCTTTTTTCTTCCCATATATGTTGGCAAGTGTGGTTAATTGTCAAATTTGGAAATATTTATTTAGTCCTATTTATGGAATTGGAACTGTTTTAAGTGGTTTTGGTTTGGATTTATTTACAACTTCTCCATTTACTACAAAAGAATATTCTTTATTCGCTGTAGCTTTTGTAGATGGATGGCATTTTTGGGGTTTTCTTGTCGTCATTTATCTAACGGGAATGTATCAAGTAGATTCTTCACTTTATGAGGCAGCTGATATTGAAGGTGCATCTAAATATCAAAAATTTAGATATATCACATTACCAATGATTAGACCTGTTCTAGTATTCACAATAATGATTATAACTATTTGGTCTATTCCAGTTTTTGACTATGTTTTCATTTTGACTAAGGGAGGTCCTGCATACAGCTCAGAAGTTATTGGAACATATATGTACTCGCAAGCCTTTGAAAGATTTAATGTTGGATACTCTTCTGCAATAGGAACAATGATGTTTTTCTATGTATTAATTATTGTTGGTTTATTTGGAATTTTAAGAAGGTTAGGCTGGGAAGTTTAATATGGAAGTAGCTTCATTTAGAAAAAAAGAACTAATTTCAAATTATGTTATTCTTGGAATATTTGCTATTGTTTCGTTGGCTCCAATATTAGTTTTAATTTTTAATGCTTTTAAGCCAGCAGTAGAATTTGGAACAAATCCAATAGGACTGCCGAATAATATAACATTTCAAAATTTTCCAGATGCATGGATCCAAGGCGAATATTCAAAAATATTTTTTAATTCTTTTAAACTAGTTCTTGGAACTTTAATATTATGTATTTCAGTTTCTAGTTTAGCAGGTTTTAGTCTTGCTAAATTAAATCCAAAAGGATCTAATTTAGTGGCAATTTATCTTCTAGTTGGAATAAGCATACCTGCACAAATGTTTCTTTTACCATTATTTTTATTATGGAAAAACCTAGGTCTTTTAAATACACATATTGGATTGATTATTATCTACAGTGCTCTTAATGCCCCATTTGCAACTTTTTTAATTAGATCTTATATGATTCGATTGCCTGATGAATTATTTGATGCTGCTAAAATAGATGGAGCAAACATTTTACAACAATTTTTTAGAGTTGCCATACCCCTTTCATGGCCAGTCTTACTAACTTCGGCACTAGTTGTTGGTTTAGCAGTATGGAATGAATTTTTATTTGCCTTAACATTTGTTCAAGATGAAGAATTAAAACCAATATCAACAATTCTATTTGCTTTTTCTTGGAGATTTATAAATAATCAAGCATTAGTTAGTGCCGCATCAATAATGATGGTGGCACCTGTTGTAATATTATTTTTATTATTTCAAAAAAAATTTATTTCTGGTTTAACAAGTGGGGGCGTAAAAGGTTAAGATGAGTTATAATTTTGATAAAAGCTATGAAGAAAAAGTTTATGCCGGTGTTTTAGGTAAGATTATAGGAGTCTTTCTTGGAAGACCTTTTGAAAACTGGTCTTACGAAAGAATAATGAAAGAACTAGGGCCAATAAATTATTATGTAAATGATAAATTAGATTTTCCTATGCCAATTTCAGATGACGATATAACGGGTACTTTTACCTTTTTACGTGCTTTTCGAGAATGTAATTATAATAAAAATATTTCCGCTAAAGATATAGGAAAAACATGGTTAAACAATATTATTGAAGATAAGACTATTCTTTGGTGGGGAGGAAAAGGACATTCAGCAGAGGACACAGCTTTTCAAAATCTAAAACAAGGTATCAATGCTCCAGAAAGTGGTTCAATTAAAACAAATGGCAAAGTTATAGCAGAACAAATTGGAGCTCAAATTTTTATTGATGGTTGGGCAATGGTATCACCTGGAGATCCAGAGAGGGCAGCGCATTTTGCAAAACTTGCTGCAAGTGTTAGCCATGATGGAGAAGCTATTTATGGTGCTCAAGTAGTAGCTTGTATAGAATCTATGGCATTTATAGAGAATGATTTAACAAAGTTAGTTGAGCAAGCAAAAAAATTCATTCCAAAAGATTCAGTTATATTCAAATTAATATCTGACATACAAGAGTGGAGGTCTGGAAACTTAGGTTGGGAACAAGCAAGAGAGAAAATAGTCGAGAATTATGGATATGACAAATATTTAGGTAACTGTCATATGGTACCTAATCATGCATTAATTATTATGGCTTTATTATTTGGTGATGACGATTTTCAAAAAACGATGATGATTGTTAATACCGCTGGTTGGGATACAGATTGTAATTCTGGAAATGTAGGATGTATCTTAGGAATTAAAAATGGACTTGATGGCCTTAAAAAAGGACCAGATTATTTGTCTCCTATAAATGATATAATATATTGCCCTTCAGCTTCCGGTGGTGAAACTCTTACAGATGCCTTAACAGAAACCTATAAAATAATTAATACAACAAGAAAAATTAATGGGTTTGAAGAAATATTACCTAAAAATGGAGCTAAATTTCATTTTGATATTAAGGATTCAACTCAAGGATGGAGGATTAAAGAAGGAGAACAGTTTTGTGAAACAAAAATAAGCAATGTTGAGTATAAATCTAATATAGGTAAAAGAGCTCTCAAGATTTCTTATAATAATCTTTCATTAGATAAAATTTCAGAAGTTTATGTCGAGACTTTTTTCCCTGAAGTTATTCTTGGATTAGAAGGAAAAAAGAGAGAAGACTTTTTCCATTATGATTATATTTCTTGTCCCACAATTTTCTCTGGACAAAAAATAAAAATTGAAATTGAAAACACTTCACCTCACAAAGTTTCAATTGCATTGTTTTCTAAGCATTGGGCGGCAGATGACAAACTAAAAAAAATTACTTCAAATATTTTTGAATTAAATAGAAATGAAAAAAAAGAAATATATTGGGAGATCCCAAATACTGATTCGAACCCTATAGGTCAAATTGGAATAGATATAATGTCAAACAAAAATCAATCTGGTGAAGTTATTCTTAATTATGTCACCTTTCAAGGAGAGCCAAAACAAATCTTTAAAAGACCTGAGCACATCGAAAGTTATAAAAGAGGTATAGAAAAAAAAGAAGGTTACTATGGTCAAATCTGGAGAAATGCTTGGGTACAAACTTTAGATAAATGGGAAGAAAGAGGAAAGAATTTTAGAATATGTCAGAACATTGGTAGGGAAATTCTATTTACAGGTACTGATTTATGGAAAGATTATTCAGTTTCATCAAATATTCTCTTACAGTCATGTAACTCCGGTGGACTTGTCTCAAGAGCTCAGGGAGTTAAAAAATACTACACTCTAGAAATTTGTAGAGATAATAAATTGAGAATAGGCAAGATGAATAATGATTATACAACACTTAAAGAAGTAGATTTTGAAGTAGAATTTTTTAAGGAGTATAATATGAAAATGACTGTTCAAAAAAATAAAATAATAGGTCAAATAAATGATAAAACTATTATTGAAATTGAAGATAATGATAATCCATTACTAAATGGAGGTTCTGGTTTAGTTGTTGAAAATGGAACTTTGTTTACAGATCAAATAAAGCTAAGTTAAAAATGAAATTTAGAAAATTTGGTTCTCTTGATTGGAATGTATCTGAAATAGGTTTAGGCTGTTGGCAGATTGGCGCTGATTGGGGAAATGTTAGTGAAGAGAAGGCAAATGAAGTATTACAATCATCATTTGAAAATGGAGTAAATTTTTTTGATACAGCTGATGTTTATGGTGATGGCAGAAGTGAAAAATTTGTTGGAAATTTTATAAATTCTATTTCCGAGAGAATTTATGTAGCAACAAAAGCTGGTAGGCGTATTAATCCACATGTTGCAAATGGTTATTATGATAAAGATTTAATGGAGTCTTTTGTAGATCGATCTTTATTAAATCTAAATATTGAAACAATTGACCTTTTACAAATGCACTGTCCGCCAACAGAAGTTTATTCATCAGATAATACTTTTGAAATGTTAGATTACTTAGTAGGTAAAGGAAAAATACAAAATTATGGGTTTAGTGTTGAAACAGTTGATCAAGCTTTAGAATGCATACAAAAACCTAATACAAAATCAATTCAAGTTATATTTAATATTTTTAGACAAAAACCTGCAGAAGAATTATTTAAAATTGCAAAAGAAAAAAAAGTAGCAATCATAGTTAGAGTTCCTCTCGCTAGTGGTTTGTTATCTGGAAAATTTGATAAAAATTCTTCCTTTGCTCCTGATGATCATCGAAATTATAATATCAACGGTGATGCATTTGATGTTGGTGAAACATTCTCCGGCGTTAATTATTCAAAAGCTTTGGAAGCAGTCGAAGAACTTAAAAATATTGTTCCTTCTGAAGTAACTCTTTCTCAATTATCTCTTAAATGGATTTTAATGCATGAAGCTGTGAGTGTTGTTATTCCAGGTGCAAAAAATAAGGATCATGTAGATCTAAATACTACCTCTAGTGAAGTTAATGAAATTTCTTCTTTAATGAATAAAATAAATCAAATTTATACAAAATATTTCTATGATGATGTACATCATCGTTGGTAATAAATTTTGTGTTAGAAGAAACTAAAATATTTAGAAGAGCAACTCTTGCTTCAATAATAACATCTACTTATCCAATGATAGTTGTTGGATGTTACTTTGGTATTACTCCGTGGAATATGAACAGATTGTCAATTGATGAATCTGATTTGAGTTTTTCAATATTAATTTTTGGAATTTTTTTTGTGTTATCAAATCAAATAGCTGGAAGAATATTAGTCCCAAAATATGGAACAAGACTAGTTATGTCTTTGGCCTTTCCTCTAATTACCTTTTCTTCATTGTTATCGATAACATCTTCATCATATTTTTATTTTTTATTAACTTTTATTCCAGCTGGGATAGGATGGGGAGCT
>CACGRD010000010.1 GCA_902575375.1 uncultured Alphaproteobacteria bacterium | reverse complement strand
TTTAAGTTTAATAACTTTTTTAACAATAAAAAGAAAATAAAATTAAGTGAAGAAGTTATTAGTACAAAAGTTGATCATGAAGATTTTATTAAATTATTAAAATGAAAAAAAGAATTGGAATAATTGTTACTAATGCAATTACAGTAAATGCTTTTTTACTTAATCATATAAATGTATTAAAAAATAAATATCAAATTGATATTATATGTAAGGATACCAATTATATTAAGTTAAATTCTGATATTAATAAAATTGAAGTAAACATGGAAAGGAAAATTAATTTATTTAAAGATATTAAATCTTTTTTTTCTTTATTAAAAATAATTAAAATAAATAATTACTATTTAACTATTTCATTAACACCAAAGGCAGGGTTATTGTGTGCTATAGCATCAAAATTAATTAATATTGAAAAACGTGTTCATTATTTTACTGGTCAATTGTGGTCAAACAAAAAATACTTTAAAAAATTTTTTTTTAAAAATATAGATAAAATTATATCTATTTTATCAACTAATATTTTAATAGATAGTAATTCACAAAGAAATTTTTTAATTAATAATTCAGTTGTTAATCATAGAAAATCAAAAGTCCTTGGTAATGGCTCAATATCTGGTGTAGATATAAAAAAATTTCAATATAATGATACAGATTTTTATAAAATTAGAAATGAACTTAATATTTCTAAAAATGATTTTGTAGTTGCATTTATCGGCAGAATGAATGCTGATAAAGGGGTAATTGATCTTATAAATACTATTAATGAACTAAATAATAATTACTGCGATATTGTACTTTTACTAATAGGTAATATTGAAAAAGATATTTCAAAAAAAATATATAAATTAATAAAGTCTAATAATATTAAATTAAAAGCTCACACTGATTACCCTGAAAAATATATAAATGCATCAAATGTACTTTGTTTACCAAGTTACAGAGAGGGTTTTGGAAATATTGTCATTGAAGCAGCTTCTTGTGGTGTCCCATCGTTAGTATCAAATATTTATGGATTACGAGATTCTTTTGTAGAGAATAATACTGGGTTTGTCTTTGATATTAATAACAAGGAGACATTGAAGCAAAAAATTATTTTCTGTTATAAAAATAGGGATAAATTAAGTAAACTAAGTAAAAATTGTAGAGAATTTGTATATAATAACTTTAGAAATGATTATGTAAGTAATAATTTGCTAAATTATTTAGATAAAATATAATTCATGCCAACAGTTTTAAATATTATAATATCATTTATTTTCTTATTACTTTTTTTGCCTTTTTTTATATTGATTATATTGATTATATTGTTTTATTCTGGATTTCCAATTTTTTACTATCAGGAGAGAATTGGATTTAAAAATAAAAAGTTTCTACTGATCAAGTTTCGAACAATGGGTATAAATAATACTGAACATGCTACAAGTAATATAACTAATGTAGGTAAATTTTTAAGAAAATATAGTTTAGATGAAATACCTAATTTTATTAATGTTTTAAAAGGTGATATGAATATTGTTGGTCCAAG
The DNA here is from genome assembly GCA_902575375.1 of uncultured Alphaproteobacteria bacterium. Taxonomy (GTDB): domain Bacteria; phylum Pseudomonadota; class Alphaproteobacteria; order HIMB59; genus CACPNW01. The sequence goes on along the minus strand of CACGRD010000010.1, from coordinate 36,430 downwards.
GCCATTACTGGTAGAATACTTAGAATTATATACTGAAGATCAATTAAAAAGACATGATGTAAAACCAGGAATAACTGGCTTGGCCCAAGTTAATGGAAGAAATAAAATTGATTGGAATGAAAAATTTAACTATGACTTAGATTATGTAACAAATAGGTCTTTTTTGTTAGATATTAAAATAATATTTAAAACTTTTAAAATGGTATTTAAAAATAATAATAATGACTTTAATAAAAAAATTATTGCAAAAAAGTTTAAGGGTTAAATTATGAAACTTCATATTATTGGAGCTGGAGGACATGCTAAAGTTGTAATAGATAGCTTAAACAAAAAAAAATATTCAAATATTTATTTATATGACGATAAGTATCCCAAAATTAATAAATTGGGAGATATCAAAATTATAAATAAAGTTTCTGCCATTCCAATTAACAAAAAAGATTTATATTTTGTTGCTATTGGCAATAACAAGATTAGAAAAAAAATAATTTTATATCTTTTGTCAAGAAATTTAAAGTTAGAAACTATTATAAATACTAGCAGCTTAATATCAAAAAATTCTAAAATTATGCCAGGCACTTTAATAGGGCCAAGAGCAATAATAAATTCAGGAGCCTGCATAGAAAAAGGTTGTATAATTAATACTGCGTCAATAATCGAACATGATTGCTATATCAGTGATTTTACTCATGTAGCTCCAGGAAGTATGTTAGGTGGTGGTGTATACTTAGATAAAATGTGCTTAATTGGAATTGGTTCTATTATTATTCCAAATGTTAAAGTAAAAAAAAATACCCTTGTTAAAGCTGGATCAATTATAAAAAAATAATGCATACAAATAAATATAAATTTCCAAAATGGCCTTCATTTAGTAACGAAGAAATAAAAACTGTTTCTAGTTTGTTAAATAAAGGACAAGTTAATTATAGAAGTGGTTATTACTCCAATAAATTTGAAAGAGAGTTTGCAAGCTATATTGGTGTTAAATATGGAATAGCAGTATTTAATGGAAGTATAGCTCTAGAATTAGCATTGCGTGCATTAGATATAAAGAAAAATGATGAAGTAATAGTTACTCCTAGAAGTTTTATAATTTCGTCAAGTATACCTATCTTATTTGAAGCAAAACCAGTTTTTGCAGATATTGATGAAAATACTCTTGGTTTAACTTTAGAAAGTATAAAAAAAGTTGTTACAAATAAAACAAAAGCAATAATTGCTGTGCATTTAGGAGGAGTTCCTTGTGATATAATTAAAATAAGTAATTTTGCTAAAAAAAATAATATTTCTCTCATTGAAGATTGTTCCCAAGCACATGGAGCGTCAGTTAAAAATAGAAAAGTTGGTTCATTTGGTAGGATATCTGTTTTTTCTTTTTGTAATGATAAAATAATATCTACTGGTGGTGAAGGGGGTATTGTTTTAACTAATGAAAAACAACTATATAGGAAAGTCTATGAATATAAAGATCATGGTAAAGATTTCAAACAACAGAATAAATTTCTTTTAAATTACAATTATATACATAATACATTTGGTACAAATTATAGAATAACAGAATTTCAATCTTGTTTAGGAAGAATTCAACTTAAAAAGTTAAATAAAAACTTAAGAACAAGAAATTTTATAGCTAAATCAATTTATAAATTATCAAATAAATTCCCTAAATTATTTAGAGAACCGATATTTAATAAAGATAATTATAATGCATATTATGTTTGCTATTTATTTTTAAATAAAAATGGAATTAAAAAAAATATTAATATTAATAAAATAATAAATACATTAAGAAATTCAGGCATAATATGCAGTATTGGGGCTTGTCCTGAATTGTATAAGGAAAAAGTGTTTAAAAATTATACAAAAAAAAACTACTTCTTGAAGAATACTAGAAATTTAAGCAACAAAACAATTTGTTTAAATATAAATCAAAATTTTTCTAAAAAATTCTTAAAACTATATTTAGAAAAATTAAAAAATGTTTTTACTGAAATTCAAAGATGAACAATTTAATTCAAAAGGTTATTACTTTAAATAGAAAAACTAAAAAGCTTATATTAGTTTTTATAGACTTTATTATTTCACTTTCATCTCATATGTTGGGATCTTTTACGATTATATTTTATTACAATTACTACTATAAAAAAATTATATTTAGTGACTTAACAGTAGTAAATATAATTTTAGTCCCTTCGCTTTTAATTATATTTAGTTATTTTAAAATATATCAAAATTTTGTTCGATATATAGATTTTAATTATTTCATTAATCTATTTAAATCATTTGTAATTTATTATTTTTTATATCTATTTGTTTTTATCTTTTTTACTACTTTCATTAATGCAATACTAATAGTTACATATCAAATCTTATTAACTTTTATTCTAATTATTATTTCTAAAATATTAATGCGAATTATTATTGATAATTATCAGTTTAAAAAGTCAAATGGTTACAACAAATTAAGAGATATGGTAATAATTTATGGAGCCAATGATTTAGGTGTAAAGATAGCTCAAAATATTAAATATAGCACGAAGCTAGATTTATATTGCTATATAGATAATGACAAAACTCTTAATAATCAATATTTAGGAAACACAATTATTTACCACATATCAAAAATAAAATCTTTAATAAAGCAAAACACTATCAAGCAAGTAATACTAGCTAAGAATGACAAAAATTATTCTTTAGATAGAAAGTTCTTAAATTATTTTATTCAGAACAAAATTAAAATTAAGATAATTGATGATTTGGATTATTTTGATAATGATATAAAAATTACGAATTTAAAAGATATTGATTATGAATTCTTTCTAAATCGTCCTCAATTACAAATTGAGGAACACCAAAATTTTAAAGAAAATTTAAACAAAAATATATTAATTACAGGTGCAGGAGGGTCGATTGGTTCTGAAATATCTCAACAGATACTAAAATTAAAACCTAAAAAACTATTTTTGTTAGATCATTCTGAACTTTCTCTTTTTAATATTTATAATTTAATAAAAGCTCAAACAGCAAATAAAAATACAATTTTAAAACCAATATTATCTAATATTTGTGATGAAAATATTATGAATAAAATATTTCAATCTGAAAAATTTGATATAGTTTTCCATTGTGCCGCTTATAAACATGTTGATTTAGTTGAAAAAAATCAAATTAGTGGACTAATCAATAATTTAAAATCAACTTTAGTATCTGCGAATTTATCTAGCAAATTTAATGTTGGTAAATATGTACTAATTTCTTCAGATAAAGCTGTTTTTCCATCAACTTTAATGGGAGCTTCAAAGAGATTATCTGAAATATATATTCAGAGTATGCAAAATAAATTAAATAACAAAACATCTTTTTCAGCTGTAAGATTTGGGAATGTATTAAATTCATCTGGATCAGTTATTCCTATTTTTAAACAACAAATTTTATCAGGGGGTCCTGTTACTGTTAGAAATGAGAACGTAACACGATATTTCATGACTATATCTGAAGCAGTTAATTTGGTTATCTTTACAAGTTTTATCTCTAAACCAGGAAATATATATATCTTAGATATGGGAGACCCCGTTCGAATTATAGATTTAGCAAAACAAATGATAAATTTTTATGGTTACAATTATAATATAAGTAAGAGTGGTCAAGAAGGTAAAATTTCTGATGTTAATTCTATTGAAATATTAATAACTTCTTTGAAAAAGACTGAAAAATTACATGAAGAATTGCTTTTTAATAAAAATAATTCAAAAATGATAAACGAAAAAATTTTTCAAGAAAGTAATAATAATAATTTTAATTTTGATATTATAAATAAGAATATTAAAGAATTAATACAATATTCTAATGAGTTTAATTACACAAAGATGTATGAAATTATAAAATATATAATAAAAGATCATAAATTGGATAGTTTAAGTGAATAAAATAAAATCAAAAAAAAATGTTATGGTTGATATGTCGGCAACTATTATACATCATGGACATATAAGGCTTTTAAAAAAAGCAGCAAAATATGGAAAAGTTATAGTTGCCCTTACTAAGGATAGGGATATTATTAAATATAAAAAACTTAATCCAGAAATCAAATTTATTTATAGGAAAGAAATCTTACTTTCAATTAAGTACGTAAATAAAGTTGTATCTAGCTCATGGATAATTACTGAAAATTTCCTAAAAAAACATGATATAGATTATTTGATACATGGATCTGACAACGTAAATCCTATAATAAAAGAAAAATTAAAATTATTTCCAAGAACGAAAAATATTTCTTCAAACATTATTAGAAATAAGGCAAAGAAAAATTTATCTAAAAAAAATTAAATATTTTTTATTACATTAGATAATTTTTTGATTTCCATATCATTATTATAGTGGACCATACTTAATCGCACCACGCCATCATTTGGGTCAATATCTAATGCTTTTAGACATCTCCAAGCGTAAAAATTATCGTTTCTTGTTGCAATATTATTTTCAACTAAAATTTTACTAATTTCTTTGGAAGATCGATTATTACTAACAAACGATATCGTCGGAGCTCTATTTTTATTAACTATTTGGTTTTTACCTATTAACTTTAAGTTATTTTTTGATGATATTAATTCTAATATTGGGTTTGCAATCTCTTCTTCATGTTTGGAAATTAATTCATTTATTTTATTAATTTTTTCTCTAGTACTTATATTTTTGTCATTAAAATGATGATGATACAGCTCATTAAAATACTCTTCTATACCAATCAATGATACTAATTCTTCATGATTTGGACCTCCTGGGTTAATTGTATAAGGATATTCTCCTTCTAAAAATTCATGGTTTTGATTAGGTAATTGTTTTAAGATATCCTCTTTTCCATACAGTAACGCAAGATGAGGTCCATATGTTTTATAAAGACTAAAGGTATAGAAATCTACACCTAGCTCTTTAACATCTGGAAAACCATGTGGAGCATATGAAACACCATCTCCTATCACTATAGTTCCAAATTCATGAGCTAAATTGGATATTAATTTGAGATTATTAACCGATCCTACAATATTAGAGCAATGTGTAACTGCTAATATTTTAGTTTTGTTATTGATGATTTTTTTTAGTTCAGAAATTTCAAGTTCATGATTTTCAATATTAAGTTTCCATTCTATAATTTTCGCACCAATGCTCTCCAGTTTTCGCCAAGGGCTTATATTTGCTTCATGATCTTGGTTTGTTACAATAATCTCATCTCCAGGTTTAATAAATTTTTTAAGCGCATTTGAAAGCACATAAAGATTTATAGAAGTTGACCCACCAATAAGTATCTCTTTTTCTTTAGCATTAATCATTTTTGCAAATATATTTGTTGCCTTATCCATATTTTCACCAGCGATTTTTGACATTGGATAATCTGCGTATGGCTGTACTTTCGTCGAAATCATAAATTCTGTTAATTTATCTATGACATTTTTAGGCACATAACTACCGCCAGCATTCTCGAAGAATGACCATTCTTTTGATAGTGGTTCACTAAATGCAGGGAATTTTGATCTAACAAAATTTATGTCAAGTTTTATATTTTCAATTGTCAATTTAGCCTCTTATTGTATATCATTTTATTCTAAATTAAAAAAAAATAAATAAATAATATAAAATGCTTATATTAAATTAATTCTTATGCTTGATAAAAGACAGTTCTATATTAATGGTAAATGGGTTAATCCAATTGAAAAAAATGACTATGAAGTAATCAATCCATCTAATGAATCAACCTATGCAGTCATATCGCTTGGTAATAAAGAAGATGTAAACATTGCTGTAAATGCAGCAAAAAATGCTTTTATTACATGGAGTCAAGTAGACAAAAAAAATAAAATTGATCTTTTGGAAAAACTATCATCAATTTACTACTCTAGATGGGACGAGCTTACTGAAACTATGTCCAATGAAATGGGAGCCCCTTTGGATTGGTCATCCTCACCTCAAACATCTTCTGGATATGATCATATAAAAGATTTTATTAAAAGATTAAAAGAATTTGAATTTGAAAAAAAGTTTGATGATAAATCAAATAATTATATCACCTATGAGCCTATAGGTGTTTGTGGTTTAATTACTCCATGGAATTGGCCAATAAATCAAATTACCTTAAAAGTTATCCCAGCTCTTGCAACTGGTTGTACCATGATCTTGAAACCTTCAGAACTAGCCCCATTATCAGGTATGATTTTAGCTGAAATTATTGATGAATCAGGATTTCCAAATGGTGTATTTAATTTAATTAATGGAGATGGAGCAGGGGTGGGAACTGATTTATCCAATCATCCTGATATCGATATGATTTCTTTTACAGGGTCAACAAGAGCTGGAAAACTTATATCTAAAAATGCTGCAGATACTATCAAGAGAGTTTGTCTTGAATTAGGAGGTAAAGGAGGTAATATTATTTTTAGTGATTCACATAAAGATGCTGTAAGAGAGGGGGTAAGGAATATAATGAGTAATTCTGGTCAATCTTGTGATGCTCCAACAAGAATGCTAGTTGAAAAATCAATCTATAAAAGAGCAATAGAAGAGGCAGCTGATGAAGCAAATAAAATCAAAGTTGATATTGCTTCTAAGAAAGGAAATCATATCGGTCCTGTTATTTCTAAAACACAGTATGATAAAATTATTGATCTAATTAATAGCGGTATAAATGAAGGGGCTACGCTCGTAGCTGGAGGTCCTGAAAAACCAAATGGTCTAGAAAAGGGTTATTTTGTTAAACCAACAATTTTTACAGATGTAACTAATAATATGAGAATTGCAAAAGAAGAGATTTTTGGACCAGTATTATCTGTAATTCCATTTGAAGATGAAGATGAAGCTATATCAATTGTTAACGATACATCCTATGGTCTAGGAAACTACGTTCAAACTCAAGATAAAGAAAAGGCTAAAAGAGTTGCAAGAAAATTTAGATCTGGAGGTGTCTATATAAATGGAAATAGTGCGGAACCAGGAACTCCCTTTGGTGGTTATAGACAATCTGGTAATGGAAGAGAGGGAGGTGATTGGGGTCTGGAAGAATATTTAGAAATTAAAACTATCTGCGGATGGGAATGATCTAAACTTTAATATTATTAAAATAATTTAATCTTCCTATTATTTCATCTCTTTCAATATAAAATCCTTGAAGATGTCTATTTCCAGAGTTTGGATCAAATTCAGTCCTCCCATGTAATACTCTTCTATTGTTAAAACAAAATATATCACCTGCCTCTAATCTAAAATCAATTTTAAATTTTTTGTTTTGAAGCAATGATGCAAAATATTGGTAGGCATTATAAAATTTTTTCATTTTTTTTGGATCAACATCTACAGCACCCATTGCAGCCATACTAAATCTAATATCATTGAAATCGTTATCTTTTGTAAGTGTTATTATTGGTGAATGAAGAATTCTGATAGCTTTTTGAGTATAATCAGTATCTTTGAATTTAACGTGAGTTTTTGTTAAAATTTTAAAAACATCTTTTTCATTTTTTTTTAAATAATTTGCAACTGCAAAACCATCTACAACAGATGATAATCCACCATTAGCTTCATTTACTAAGCAATGGAGAAACTGATAACCAGGAGCATATTCAAAATAAGGTAAGTCGGTATGATTTCTTAATGCATCTGCCGTATAAGCAGTGTTATTTGGCTTTGGAATGTTAATTACTTCAAATGGTGTACCAAAAAATGTTTCTCTATGATGGCTTATTCTATTTAATATTTTAAATGCAGATTTTTTTTTAGTAGGTGCATTTTTGATTAATGCAAAACCATATGTATGAAGTAAACCTAGCCATTTGCTTAAGTGTTTGTCATTTTTAATAACACTATTATGATCAATAATAATTTTCTTTAAATTTTTTTTTAATTTACCATCCCAAAAAACATAAGGTGATTTATATTTTTGTCTATTTATTTCGGTATAACAATGATCTCTTAACCATTTTAAGTTGAATTTGCTTTTATGATCACCTTCACTCCAATCAATATTGAGTTTATTTTTTTCAATTTTATACTTTTTAGGAAATATATTTTTACTAACAGTTAAAATATTAAAGACTCGCATATTTGCAGTAGGATGTATTGCTGTTGGACAATTATCTCTCAGCCACATAAAGTGGAATTTACTTTCAAAATTATCTTTCCATACAATACTTAGGTGGTCATTCTTTTTTTCTAATTTTTTTACATGATATTTACTACTCATTTTGAAATATTTATATCTGAATAAATTAACTTAGTATATTTAACAAATTAATGATATCAAAAAATAATAATCTCTTAGGAATTTCTTTCATGTTATTGTCTATGTTTTGTCTTAGTATAAATGATATTACATATAAGTATTTAAGTTTTCATTTTCCTGTATGGGAGTCAATATTCTTCAGAGCACTAAGTGGAAGTATAATTGCAACTTTCTTAGCAATGTATTTTGGGCTTGATAAATTAAAAACTAAAAAACCAGTTGGACATGCCATTCGAGCTCTTTCTGCTTCTGCTTGTGTTGTATTCTATATTTATGGAATTAATCATTTAATGTTATCTGAAAACATAGCTATTGCACATTCTGCCCCTATTATTGCTGCATTTCTTGCTGTACCAATACTTGGTGAGAGAATTGGAATTTTTAGAACTACTGCAATTTTAATTGGTTTTATCGGTGTATTAATCATTGTAAAACCTGGTACTGACTTATTCAAATTAGAAACACTCTATCCTCTAATATCTGCAGCTTTTATGGCTTCTGTTTATTTATCAACGAGATCAGTAATGAGTACTGATTCTAGTGTTGCAATTGTTTTTTATTACTCTTTTGCATTATTAATTACATCAATAATATTTTTCCCTGATAATTTTATTATGCCAAATGGAATTCAATTAATTTTAGCTATGAGTTTAGGTGTGATGGGATCACTAGGACATTTATTTATGTCTCAAGCAGCTAAATACGCAGATGTTGCAATTACTTCACCCTTTGAATATTCATCTTTTATATTTGTAGGAATAATGGGATATTTAATTTATTCTGAGGTCCCAACTTTAAGTATTTATTTAGGGGGAGCAATAATTATTAGTACTGGAATATTTATAGCTTACAGAGAAAGAAAAAATAGCTAAATTAAAAAATTATTTCTTTTAAATTTTTCTTCCTATATTTTTGATTTCTTATTTTATTTAAAATATTTTTTTTACCTCCACACATTATAAATTTATTATCAATATCTTCGTCTTTTAAAGGATTATTTTTTCCTCCTTTAATATGTGATATTTTTTCAATCAATATACTTCCATCATTCATTATTACTTTAATTATATCAGGATACTTAGGATCATAGTCTTCAAAATTACTTGGCACTTTGTAAGTGATTAGTTTAATCTTTGTAGTCAATTTTAAACTTTTTTTATTTTTAGAAATATTTAAACTAGTTAAATCAAATTTACCATTAATGAGAGCGGTTGCTAAACAATAACTCAATGAAAATCTAGCTTCTGTAGAATTTTTAGGTATAAGAAATTTTGATACTCTGAACCAAGGTTCTGGAAACTCAATTGTGATAGATTTAATATTTTTTTTTATAATAATTTTTTTATTTAAGATTAATCCTCCTTGTATTACTCTTTGTGAATAACTACAAACTGGCCAAAACTTAATGAAATTTGGAAATTTAATTATTGCTTTCCCTAAATCTGATCTTTTAAAATTATTATTTAATTTTTTAGAAAATTTACTACCATACAAATCAATAAATCCTCTCTCAATATTCCAAATATCTTGATTAGCTGTCCCTCCATTTTTTGCAAGTAAGGCTGACTGTACCCCTGCTTGTGCGGCAAACCCTATATGAAAAGCTTTTGTATCTTTTCCGAATTGTTGTTTTAAACCAGATGAAAAACTTGTTGCAATAGAAATTGCATTTGCCATTTGATCTGCATTTAATTTTAATACTTTTGATACTGCTGCAGCAGTTCCAACCACTCCTATTGTATTTGCTGAATGCCATCCTTGATAATAATGATCATAGCTAAGTGCTTGTCCTAATTTTATTATTAATTCATACCCTACTACCCATCCCTGATATGTTTCCTCAATTGAGATGTTTTTCATTTGAGCAATAGATATGAGGGCTGAAAAAATTGGCGCACTAGGATGAGATCCTGCAACGTATTCATAATCATCAAAGTCTATAGACGCTGATCTTACTCCATGTAAAAAACATGCTGCAGAAATAGATAATTTTTTTCCTCCTCCAAATATCTTAATGTTTTTTGAATTATTATTTTCTAAACAGTATTTTAAGGCAACCTTTGATTGTTTTTCTTTAACACCTGATAATATACAAGCTAAGGTATCTATGAATGCATTTTCTGCTCTTTTATAAGTTACCTTATTGATATTAATTTTTTTTTGTGATGCCCAATTACAAAATTTTTTATGAAAACTCATTTTTTATATTTTGCAATCATTGTAATTTCTTGTTTTTCATTAAGAATTCTTCCAATAATTTCATCATCTCGATTTTCACCAATTTCTACAAAGAAATTATTGTTATATACAAGAGGCGCTGTAGCTTTATATTCAAAAGAATTAAACCCAATCTCGTTTTTTCTTGCAAGATTTAAAAGATATGTTGCTTGAAGAGGCGCATGGACTAATAACCCCGTATGGCCCTCATAATTTTTTGTATAATCATTATCATAATGAATCTTATGTCCATTAAAAGTTAAGGCAGAATATCTAAATAGCAAAGTTGATGAACTAAAAATTTCTACTTTATCAATTAAATTTAATTCATCTTTTATTTTAGGAGTAATGGAGTTTTTATTTATTTTTTCTCTATAAACAGCAGTTTGATCTTCTGATACTATTAATTTATTTTTATTTACATATTCATGATTAATATTAACAAAACATAGATTGCCTGATCTACCTTCTTTAAAATCAATACTTAAAATTGTAGAATTTTTTTTAATTTCAGATCCAATTTCAAATTTATCAAATATTTTTATTTTACCACCAGCCCACATTCTAATTTTATAAGGTAACTCAGGTAAGAAAATTCCTAATTTTGTATTTCCATCTTTGTCTAGATCATTTATTGAAGCCACATCTGGGCATAAGCATAAAAAAATTCCCTCAGGCAATGTTTGATTACCCAAACAGTTCTGAGCGATTGTTTTTTTTAAATGATCAACTAATCGAGGAGTAATAATATCACTTCTTGAAATTTTCTTTCCAATCCAATCTTTGTAATAATTCATATTTAATATACTCGAGTTTACTTATAAATTAATAATTAGTATAATTTATATTTTTAAAAATGAAAAAAACATTTGATTATATAATAGCCGGTGGAGGCTCTGCTGGCTGTACATTAGCCTCAAGATTATCTGAAAATAAAGATATAAAGGTATTATTAATAGAAGCAGGGGGGTCAGGAAAAAGTTTATTCACTCAAATGCCCGGTGGTAACGGATATATTTTTGGAAACCCTAAATTTGATTGGGGTTTTGAGTCAATACCTCAACCCTCTTTAAATAACAGAAAAATTTTATACCCTAGAGGTAAAGGACTAGGAGGATCCTCTCTCTTAAACGGTATGATTTACATGAGAGGTGCTTCGGGTGATTTTAATAGGTGGAGACAAAAGGGCTTAGAGGGTTGGTCATATAACGATGTATTACCATATTTTAAAAGATCTGCTTCGGCTTTTCATAGAACAAAAAATGAATATCACTCTCATTCAGGTCCTTTAAAACTTACACAAGCTGGTAATTACAATTCTATCGATAAAGCATTCATTGATGCATGTGTTGAAGCTGGAGCAGAAATTAATAATGATTTTTATGATGGCAATTTACATGGAGTAGGTCGATATGATGTTACGGTATGGAATGGAAAAAGACAATCATCCGCAGAAGCTTATTTAAAATTAAAACCTAGAAACTTAACTATTTATAAAAATACATCTGTAATAAAAATTTTAATTGAGAAAAATAAAGCTAAAGGATTACTTTTATCAAATGGTGAAGTTTATGCATCATCAGAGGTAATATTATCTTTAGGAGCATTCGGTAGTCCTAAATGCTTAATGTTATCAGGAATCGGACCAGAAGAACATTTAAAAGAAAAAAACATAGATTTATTAATTAATTTACCTGGAGTGGGTGAAAACCTTCACGATCATCCTGTTATGCCAATGAATTGGGCTTTTCAAAACAATAATTTAAGTTTCTCTAAATATCAAAGGATTGATAGAGCTATTATTGTGGGATTAAAATATATTTTATTCAAAAAGGGATTAGCTGCAGCTCCTTTTTGGTCAACAAATCTATTCCATGCAATAAGAGAAAAAGATATGCCTGAAATACAAGTATTCATGACACCTATGTGTTTCAAAGAAGAAAAAGATAATTGGTCTATGAGTTTAGACAATTTATTAAATTTTGGTTCATTATTTTTTTCTAGAGGTAAAAAAGCTTTTCCAGGATTGCACTTTCAAATTAATTTACTAAGACCAAAAAGTACAGGAAGTGTAAAACTTAAAAGCTCAAATCCAAATGATGAACTTAATATAAATCCAAATTGGTTCATCGATCCATCTGATATGGAAGATATGATAGAGGGGATGAAGCATACAAGAGAAGTATTATCAAAACCTAGTTTAGCTAAAATTGTTTCGGAAGAATTACTTCCTGGAAAAAAAATCAAAAGTGATCAGGATTTAAAAGAGTCAGTTCGAAATCATGTACAAACAGGGCATCATCCTGCATCTACTTGCGCAATGGGTTCAAGTAATAACAAAATGGCAGTACTTGATAATCAGCTTAAAGTTAGAGGAATAGACAATCTGAGAGTAGTAGATGCATCTTCTTTCCCAGATATGATAAGTGGAAATATAAATGCATCTGTAATTATGTTAGCAGAAAAAGCATCAGATATGATATTAAAAAATTAATTAATCACAAATAAGTTGACCAATGAAAATATTTAAGTTTAAATAAATTATGTCTGAAATTCAAACCTACAAATTTTATGCAGGAAATAAATGGCATGACCCTTCTTCTGAAAAATATTTTGAAAGTGAGGATCCATCTATCGGTAAAGTATGGGCAAGGGTTCCTGACTGTAATGAAAAAGATATTAATCTTGCAGTATCATCTGCTAAACATGCTTATTATAATGGCCCTTATGGTAAAATGCATCCAGCAGAAAGAGGGAGAACATTAAATAGAATTGGAGATATTATTGCTAAAAATGCAGAACGCATTGGGCAAATAGAAACTAAAGACAACGGCAAACTTCCAAAAAATATTACTCCTTCTTTAACCAGCTGGCAGACTGAGAGTTTTTATTATTATGCAGGCATGTGTGATAAGTATGAAGGTAGATTGATACCTTCAGAGGTTCCAAATATGCATAATTATTTAAAATGGGAACCATTTGGAGTTGTTGCACTTATTCTTCCTTGGAACTCACCAATTGGCACATTGATCTGGAAATTAGCGCCGGCAATAGCTGCAGGCAATACAGTTGTAATTAAACCATCAGAAAGAGCATCGTGCTCTACATTAGAGTTAATGAAAATTTTAGAAGAAGCGGATCTTCCTGAAGGTTTGATTAATGTTGTTACTGGTTTTGGTCCTACCACTGGTGCACCTCTTATTGAACACCAAGATGTTAGAATGATAAGTTTTACAGGCGGAACAAAAGGGGGGAGTGCTGCTAGTTTAAGTGCATCCAAAAACGTTAAACCTATTATTATGGAGCTAGGAGGAAAATCACCACAAATTATATTTAAAGATGCTGATTTAACTTTATCAGTTAATGGAGTTGTTTCAGGAATCTTTCCAGTTTCAGGTCATAGCTGTATTTCAGGATCAAGAATATTAGTGCATAAAGATATAAAAGATAAATTTACTCAAAATTTATTAGAAGTTGTTAAAAAAGCTAAAGTTGGTCACCCAAATGATACAGCAACACAAATAGGGCCTATAGCAAATAAAGAGCAATATGATTTTATTTTATCTAAGATAGAAGCGGCTGAAAAAAGAGGTTTAAAATTATTAATTGATGGAAGAAAAGAACAAAAATCTGAAGGGTACTATATTGGACCAACTATTTTTGATAATGTTCCAAATGAAGATGATTTAGCTCAAAATGAAGTATTTGGACCTGTCGCCTCAATACAATCTTGGGATAATGAAGATGAAGTAATTAAAATTGCAAACGATAGTATTTATGGTCTTGCAGCAGGTATTTGGACTAAGGATACTAATAAAGCTATACGATTAGCTGATAAGATAGAGGCTGGAACTGTTTATATAAATAATTATTTTAATGCTTCTACTCAATCTCCAGTTGGAGGTTTCAAGCAATCAGGATACGGTCGTGAAAATGGATGGGAGGGAATGCAAAGTTACATGCAGACTAAATCTACTTGGCTAGCTACCAATCCATCTCAACCAAACCCATTTTAAGAAGTAATTATTCTTTCCAGTTTGGTTCTCTTTTTTCTAAAAAAGCTTCAATACCTTCCCTGGAATCATCATGTAACATATTTTCTGTCATTACCTCTGAAGTAAAAGTATATGCGTCTTCTAAATTCATATCTTTTTGTTTGTAAAATGCTTCTTTACCAATTTTAATAGTATTAGAAGATTTAGACGATATTTTTTTAGCAATTTGAAATACATTTTCTTTTAAACTATCTTCTTCAAACACATCATTTATTAAACCAATCCTTAATGCTTTATTTGCATCTATAAGATCTCCAGTGAGAAGCATTTCCATTGCTTGCTTTTTCCCTACAGTCCTTGATAATGCAACCATTGGTGTAGAACAAAATAATCCAATATTAACACCAGGAGTTGCAAATTTTGCTCTGCTACTTGAGTAAGCTAAATCACAACTAGAAATTAACTGACAGCCTGCTGCGGTAGCGATACCATCAACCATAGCTATAACTGGTTTATTATTTTTATTAATTTTCAGCATAAGTTGAGAGCACATTTGAAATATTTTTTTAAAATAGCTTTCACCTTTGTCATTTTGCAATCTTTGAGAATTTAAATCTTTTAAATTATGTCCTGCACAAAAAATGTCACCTTTTGATGATAAAATAATTACTTTTACTTCATCATCTTTATCAGCATTATCTAATGCTGATGTTAATTCATTGATCATGTTTTCACTTAAAGTGTTTTGGTTTTTCTGGTCATTAAGAATAATGCTAAAAATATTATTATTTTTTTCTGTTAAAATTAGATTAAAATTCATTTAATTGATTTGAATTTCAACATCTTTAGATAGTGAATTAGCGATAAAACAATATTTATGCGATCTTTCTTTCATTTTTTTCATTTCTTCATCAGTAATAGTAAAATTATCTTCAAATACTATGGCTGGATTTAGCTCTATTTTGTTAACGTACATTCTTCCCTCTGCATTTTTTCCTAAATACGAAATTGCTTTATCTTTATAATTAATAACTGGCCATTTCATTTTTGCAGCTAAAGCTAAAAACGTCATCATAAAACAACTACTTACAGCCGCAGCTAGTTTTTGTTCTGGATTAATATTGGTTTCACTCCCTCCATAATCTGGAGATGATCCCGCATCAATAGATACATTTTCGTTAAGTATTACTGTGTGATCAGTTAAGTATTTTCCAAATTCGAGTTTTTGATCTCCTAATTCCCACTTTAATTCAATTGAATGACTCATTTTAAGAATTATTAAAAGGTAGTGAGCACACTTTACCTTTTCTCTCAATATTGTCTGGTGTCAATACGATAACATCCTGTCCATCATTCCAATAATCTCTATCAACCATTGATAGCCCAATATTGGTTTTTAAAAACGGTGAATAAATACCAGAGGTGATATTACCAATTTGAAATCTATTTTTTGAATATACAGGAAAAGGTATTGAGCATTGAGGAGTCGGGGACCCATCAAAAGTAATTCCTTTTATTTTTTTTTCTATTCCTTTTTTTAATATTTTTTTTAGTTCTTTTTTTCCAATGAAATCATGAGATAAATTGTTACAATAATTATCAAATCCACATTCAATTGGATTATTTTCTAAAGTAAATTCATTACCATAAGATAATAAACCACCTTCTATCCTATCAATTAAATTTGGACATCCAGGTGAAATATTAAAATCTTTTCCTGCTTCCCAAATAGTTTCCCAAAGTTTTTTCCCTAAACTAAAACCTTTAAGATAAATCTCAAAACCATCTTGTTTGCTATATCCTGATCTTGCAATTATCTGCTTTGTTCCTTCAAATTCAAAAAAAGAAAAATGAAAGAATTTTAATTTTTTAATTTTTTCTCCAAATATTGATGACATTAATTCTTCAGATTTTGGACCTTGAATTGCTAGGGGGTAAATATCTGGCTCTATAATATCAACTTTAAAGTTTCTTCCTACAGCCAATCCCTTTGCCCAAAGAAGAACATCTGAGTCTGCAACTGATAGCCAATATTTATTTTCACTTAATTTTAAAAGTACAGGATCATTTATCATCCCTGCATTTTCATCAATCATTGGATAATAGTAACATTTACCAATAGGCATATCTTTTATAGATCTTGGAGACATGAGTTGTATTAATTTTGGAGCATCTTCTCCTAGTATTTGAACCTGTCGTTGACATGAAACATCCCAAATTTGAGTATTTTTAGATAAGTGCCAATAATCTTCTTCTACTGTTGCTTTATATGATTTTGGAAGAAGCATATGATTAACTACAGTAAAACCACTTACACCAGCCTCAATTACTTTCTCGGTATAAGGAGTTCTCCTTATACGTCTAGACATGTTTAATCCTGAATTACTCATTTTATTTTGACCACCATATTGAGTATCCATTTGGAGAAATAATTAGAGGTATGTGGTATTTTTTAAGAGGATCTTTCATTTTAAATTTAACACTTATTGAATTAATTATTTCACTAGTATTTCTAAAATATTTACCAGAATTAATTATCATTTCATAATCACTTTCACAATCTTCTTTCGTTAATTCAAATTCTTTAAGCATTCTTCCAGTGCTATCTGTTTTATCCTCTAGAAATACAACTTTGTTATTATTATTTACTTTATGAATAACAATTTCTACATCACTTGCATGCGTACCATCTATTGAGTTTAGTAAATGTGTAGAAAAAATTGCCATAACCTACTCTATAGACGCTTTATCTCTTTTATCACTAACTGCAGCAACTATTGGACTTATAACACCTTTAGCCTTAACATTTACACATGCAGTTTTACCACTATCTAACGCTCTTTTTAAAGCCGGGGCTAAATCTTCTCTTTTAGTAACTAATTCCCCATGCCCTCCAAAACCCTCAAAAATTGAATGAAATGGAATATCTCTAAAATCAGTTGCAAAGTGTTTCCCACTTTCAAATAATCTTTCTTGTTGTTGTAAGATACAGTCAAGACCTCCATTGTTATCTATAACTACAACAATAGGTTTTTTTTCTTGAAATGCAGCTTCAATTGATAATCCACCAGATAAAAATGCACCATCTCCACTTATTAAAACAACATTAGATTTAGGATTAAGATTTTTCGCTGATATTGCAAAAGGAACTCCAACACCTAACATACTAAAAGTACCTGGATGCAATATTCCTCCAAGTTTTTTACCTTTTGATCCAGCAATATTAATTGCGATCTCAGACCAGAAATGTGTATTTCCACCATCAATAACTAACCAATCATTTTCAGTTAATACTTCTTGAACATCTAAAGCTAATTGAAGAGGATGAATTTTTCCGCCATTTTTTTTCGTCTCTTCAGTTTCTTTATTTAATTTATCTAATGTTTTATCAATCCAATTTTTTTTCTCTTTTTTATTCTTATCAAACCATTGATTGTTTAATTTCCATTTACTGTTTTTCTTTAATTCTATGAGTTTGTCCAAAAAAACTCCAGGATCACAAAGTAAGTTAATATCTGCAGCTCTATTTAGTTCAATTTCTTCATGCGATCCATTAATACAAATAAGCTTAGTGCTTTTTGGAAAAAGTGGAGGATTACCAAAATTCATTTGATTATCAAGACGTGCACCAATCATAAGAACCAAATCTGATTCATTTAGAGCCATTTTTGATGGAGGATATTGATGAATATCTGCCAGACCCATGTATGTATCTGCCTCTTCACCTAAAAGCTTTTGATGGTATGGTATATTAAATATTGGAATGTTTAATTCAAAGCCAGCTTGTTCTAATTTTTTTTCTGCACTAGACCACCAAACACCATGCCCTCCAATAAAAACAGGTTTTTGCGCACTAATTGCCAGATTAAATATTTCATTTAAACTCTCAGGATCAGGCCAAGCTTTTGCTAAAGGTTTCTTTTGATGAGTAAAAGGTCTTTCTTCTAAACCTGCATCATCTGCAAATGATGAAAACATTATATCTACTGGTACACTTAAATGTACAGCACCAGGATAGCCATTTGTTGCAATTCTATAAGCTTTATCTACGAACTCCCTTATTCTATTGCCATCTGTTATACTTGCACTGTATTTTGTTAAAGGTGCAGCAATAGATACATCATCTATTTCCTTAAAACCCCCTGATCCTTGTCTTTTTAAGCTACTAGATCCAGTTATAAAAATAACAGGGGATCTTTCACCCCAAGCTTCCATCATTGAGGGTACTGCATTTGCAAAACCTTCTGGTCCAACAATACAAACAGAAGGTTTTCTTGATATTCTAGTATGACCATCAGCTAAATGACCAGCAATTTGTTCATGAGGACAATTAATTACATTAATTTGACACTCCATAAATCCTTCAAGTGCCGGATTACAAAAACCTCCAGAAAGTGTAAAAACATTATCAATACCTTTGTCTTTAAGAGCTCTAGCAACTAATGCCCCACCTCTAATCTTTTTATCTCCCATCTTAATACTTTATATCCTTAAAAAATTTCTCTGCTATAATTTTTTTATCAACTTCATTTATATCGGTTAATCCCACTAAGCCAAGATTTGTACTTAACTCTTCTTTAATTAGGTTAATGATTCTTCTAAGACCTCTTGCACCATCTGCTCCAATAGCATACATTAAAGGTCTGCCAAACATAACAAAGTTAGCTCCCAGAGCTAATGCTCGTAAAATATCACTACCACTTCTAATGCCACTATCAAAAAGTATTGGAAAATCATCTCCCAAAGCTTTTCGTATTAATGGTAAAGCATTAATAGAAGCAGTAGCACTATCTAATTGTCTCCCACCATGATTTGATACTTGAATTGCATCAGCGTCAGCTTCTTTAATTTTCAAAGCATCTTCAGAATTCATTACTCCTTTGATTATTAATTTTCCTTTCCAAGCGTCTCGAACCCTTTTTAGAGTATTCCAATCAGTTGCTCCTCTACTTTCTTTTCGTCTAAAAACTTGATCACCACTTTTAGAGGTAACATAATTCATTGGTTGTGGAGCACCTTTAAATAAAGTTGTTAAGCTCCATTGAGGATGTAGTGCAAAATCTAAAAATTGTTTTGGGCCAATTTTAAATGGATAACCAAAGCCATTTCTGTCATCTCTGGCCCTTCTTGAAAGAATTGGAACATCGACAGTGAGGATCAAAACCTTGTATCCAATGCTTTCTGCTCTTTTTAATAATTCCATAATAAATTCTTCACTTTGAAAAATATATATTTGCATCCATGAATGACCTTCTGAAAAAGTAAACATATCTTCAAGCGTAGTACTAGAAGCCATTGAAACACATGTTGGAATATTATTATACGCACTTTCTTTTGCTATCATTTTATCTGCTTCAGGCCATGAAAGATTTGTCATTCCCATTGGTGCAAATCCAAATGGATAATCAAAATGAAAATCAAATATTTTTTTACTTAAATTTCTATTCTCGACATTTCTGAAAACCTTAGGTTCCAGTCTAATTTGATCTAATGCTTTACTATTAATTTCAGCAAGTTTATCATCTCCTGATGCTCCATAAATGAAATCAAAGACTAATTTTGGTAATCTCTTTTTAGATAACCTAATTGCATCATCTATTGTATGGATTTTAGTGCTAGCTTTAATGAGATCATTCATTTTAATATTTGTATTCTAATATAATTTATAATTCTATTATAAAATATATTAGTTTTTTGAAATACCCTTCCAAGGCATAGGGCTAGACGGAATATCTTCTTTTAAACCTCTTTGTATTTCTCCTTTCTTATCATACATTGGTAAAGTACATATTTCACCTTTTTGTAAAGTACCATCATCACATCTAACATCTACTATTGTGTCTGGTCCAAATTCTGCTTTATCCATATGAACTATAGCAACACCACAAACTTGAAATGGCGACCAAGTACTTGAAGTTACCATTCCAACTTTTTTATTATTAATAGAAATTTCAGAATCAACCAACGCAAAGCTATTTTCCACTCTCATACCCCATGTTAAACAATCTTTGCTTGCATTAAGTAAATAATCTCTTCCAATAAAATCTCCTTTATTAAAATCTATAAACTTTCCTAATCCAACAGCAAATGGAGATCGATCTCTTGTAAAATCTCTCCCTGCAGATAAGAGACCTGCCTCAATTCTTCTGCATCTAAATCCTGGTGAGGCTGTTAGAATCATTCCCATTTCTTCACCTTTACTGAGTATTAAGTCTCCAATTTTTTTTGAATCATTTTCTGGCCTTAAATAAATTTCCCAGCCAAGTTCATTTGTAAACCCTGTTCTGCTTATAATCACTTCTTCTGAAGCAATTGAAGTTTCAACCCAATCAAAGTAATTAAAATTATTTTTTAATGGTTGACCAACTAGTTTTTCTAGAAGTTTTAGAGATTTAGGCCCTTGTATTTGACTGACCCATACATTTGGATCTTTAATTTCAACATCTAAATTTTTTGAATGAGCTTTATACCAACTATATAAATGTCCATCACCTTGTGCAAACCAAAATTTATTTTTTTCTAATCTTAATAATAATCCATCTGAAATCATTCCTCCATCATGGTAGCATGCAAATTGATAGGAGCATCTTCCAATTTTTACTTTTGAAATATCTCTAGGAAATATTTGTTGAAGTAAATTTTCAGCATCCGGACCAGAGATTTCATATGGATGTTCACCCGTATGACGTAAAATTATTTCTTGTCTAGCTTTCCAATACATTTCATCTGCTGAAGCATGAGATAATTTTTCAAGTGTAAATCTGCC
This sequence comes from uncultured Alphaproteobacteria bacterium, assembly GCA_902575375.1. Taxonomy (GTDB): domain Bacteria; phylum Pseudomonadota; class Alphaproteobacteria; order HIMB59; genus CACPNW01. The sequence goes on along the minus strand of CACGRD010000010.1, from coordinate 15,186 downwards.
ATCAGCATAGTTAGTATATTCTGGGTTAAGTGGTAACTCTTGATAAGTTAGAGGATGTATTTTCATGGGTCTAGCCAAATCTAGAGATCTACCAGTTTCTTTAATAACTGGCTTTACAACAAATCTATAATTACTAACTAAATCTCCCATAAAATTTACTCAACTTATCACAAAATAATAAAAAAAAAATTTTAAAATAAATTCTTAATAGCTTCAATATGTCGTGGTTTTACTTCACAGCATCCACCAACTAGAGTAACACCTTCATTTAAAGAATTTGAAACAAACTTTTTATATTTTTCTTCTCCAAATTCTTCAATTCGACTTCCAAGTAACTCAACGGGATCAATATAATCATAATGTCCTTCAAAACCCCCTGAATTGAATTTTTCTTTATTACTAGTAGGCAGTTGTTTAAATAAATTCATTTTATAACCAAAAGGAAGCTTTTGTTTATTAAATATAGGAATACTCAAATTAACGATTTCAGGTGATACGCAGGCTGATACTATCCCACAACAATTAAATTTTTGAATAGTTTCAAAAAGTTCATCAAGACTTTCTCCAGATGGTAATTTTCCATCATAACGTAAGTGTGCACCTACAAGAACTTGTTTATTAAATTCTTTTGAAGCTTCTAAAGCAATTTTTATTTCTTTGATGGAACACAAAACATCTAAGTAAAAAATATCGACATAATCTTTTAATATTTTTGCAATTTCATGAAAATAATTAAACATTGTTTCATCAGTTTCAAAATGTATTGGGGAATATGTATTACCTTGATTTGGCAATGAGCCTGCAACAATAACTTTTTTATCACTTTCATTTTTTGCTTTTAATGCGAGTGATCCGGCAGATCTTATTCCAAATTCAAATTTATCAAGTAAATTATATTTTTTCAATAGCCTTCTTCTAACACTAAAATTTGAAGTAACGATTAATTGTGATCCTGCATTTATAAAATTTTTGTGCATATCTAAAACCATTGAGTGATTATTTTCATTTAATAAAGCTTGTGCAGACCAAAGATCACCTGTTGTTTCCAAACCCATTTCCATTAAAGTTTGACCTGAGCCTCCATCAAAGAGGTATTTCGTGTTTTTTAAAAACATTTTTTTGGAAGATTAGTAGAAATAGTGTGGCGCATTTGAATGCGCCACATAGAAAATTAAAATTTTATGCAAACCACCAACGTTCAGAAAGTTTGTTACCGTCACTTTCCCAGTTACCAGCAACATCTTCACCGTGAGCAAGTTTTTTAGAACCAGCACCAACGTATTGGTTAAATGCATAAACAATTGCACCACCATCGTAGTTACAAAGAGCTTGTGCTTCCCAGTACATTGATTTTCTTTTTTCTGCATCAAGTTCTGATCTAGCAGATCTAACAAGTTCATTGAAACGAACAGTTGAATCAGTTTGAACTAGATTACCCCAAGCAGCTTCGTTCCACTCTGTGTCATCTGTGAATGCAGCAGACCACATCATATCTTCTGTAGGTCTTCCACCCCAAGAACTCATACTGAAACCTTTAGTGTTCCATACGTTACTCCAGTAACCATCTTCAGGTTCTTTTTTAACTCGAAGATCGATACCACATTCTTGAGCAGATGCTGCTATCAAGTTAGTTGCGTCTGTACATCCTGCATAAGGAACCTCAGAAGTACTAATTTCAATTGGTCCACTTACTCCAGATTTTTTCCAGTGATAAGCAGCTTTATCAGCATCGAACTCTCTCTGCTCTAAAGCGCTATTATGGTATGGGTGAGCAGTAGAGATCGGATGATCATTACCAACAGTACCATATCCAAGCATAATCTTATCAACAATTTCCTGTCTTTTAATTGCAAACTTCATTGCCATACGCACATCAAAGTTATCAAACGGTGGAACGTTCAATCTCATTGGAGCTGTATAGTGAGCGTAACCAGAAGCTGCTGTAATTTCTACACTAGGATTTCTAGTCAATAGATTAGCAGTTCTAAGATCAACACCATTCATCCAGTCAATTTCACCGTTTAATAATGCTGCTTGTCTAGTAGCAGGATCATTAATTCCGATTACTTCAACTGAATCAAAGTGTGCAACACTATCACCTTTGAAATAATTTGGATTTCTTTTTCCAAATTTTGCACCAACACCAGGATTGAATTCATCCATAATATATGGACCAGTTCCAATCGTTGATTGAGCATCAACAACTCCATCTTTTGTTGGTTTAATCATAATGTGATAGTCAGTAGTTATTGCAGGCCAATCGGCATTTGCACCTTTTAGCTTAAAAATAACTCTGTCATTTCCATCAGTAGAAACTGTTTCAATTTGAGATAAAAGTCCACCTGCTGCCGAAGCAGTATCTGGATTCATATGATACTGATAGTTGAGCACAACATCTTCTGCTGTCATTGATTTACCATTATGGAATTCAACACCTTTGCGAAGATTATATACCCATGTTTGAGCATCGTCTGATTCAATTGACTCAGCAAGCTCTCCAACAATTGTGTGATCTGAATCAACAACAGTTAGACAGTTCTGATATGACCAAGCAGTAGCTTGCATAAATGAGCTCTGATAAGTTGCTGGATCAAGAGTATCAGTTGCATCTGCTGCACTATTACCCCATCTTAAATGTCCACCTTTTTTTGGTGTAGCTGCAACTGCTTTATCTGCTAATGATAATGCAATTGGTAGCGTGACCCCAGTAGCAAGGACAGACATCATGAACTGTCTTCTATTAATAAGCCCTTTTGTTAGCTTTGAAGACTGTTCTTCAATGTATTTGTCTATTTTCTTATTTTTCATTTGTCCTCCCTTATAATTGAACAAAAACCTAAGATTTTTGTTCATAATTTCTAGAAATTTAACAAAAAACAAACTTAAGTTAATATATAAAAACATATATAACGTTTTAATTCAACGTATAAATTATTAATTTTAGCTTACATGTTGACCTAATTTAGACAAAACTTTAAGAATTAAGATTGTATCTTTAAGGAGGGTAATATTAGTAGAATTCATCCAATATTTAGAACAATTTTGTTAAGGCTTAGCCTTGGTCTCGTTACAGTTTTTGCATTTTCGGTAATAATATTTAGTACATTCTCTTTTTTACCTGGAGACTTTGCCACGGAAATATTAGGTCAAAGTGCAACAAAATCTGCAGTAAAAGCCCTAAGAGCAGAATTGGGTTTAGATAAACCTCCGGTAACAAGATATTTTGATTGGTTAGGAAATGTTTTTCAAGGAGATTTTGGTAGTTCTTTCTCTGGAAGATCTAAAGTTCAAGGGGATCAAGGTGATAGGTCTAGAGAAGTTGTTGGTTTAATTGTCCCCAGATTAAAAAATACATTATTTTTAACAGGGGTTGCCGCCATGTTGGCTATTCCTCTATCTTTAATCTTAGGTATCTCAGCAGCATTATACAGAAACTCTTATTATGATAGGTCAGCAACTGGAGTTAGCTTAGTAACCGTATCTTCACCAGAATTTTTTACAGCCTATATTTTTATTCTTTTACTAGCGACACTGTTTCCAGTTTTTCCAACTATTTCTAATGTGGATGAAGCTTCAACTTTGGCTGAAAGATTTTACAGGACCGCTCTTCCAGTTTTTACTTTGACATTAATTACTATGGGTCACATGATGAGAATGACAAGGTCAGCGATAATAAATATCTTATCAAGTGAATATATAGAAATGGCAAAATTATCGGGAGCTTCTAGATACGAGGTAATTGTTAAACACGCACTTCCAAATGCTTGGGCACCTATTTCTCAAGTAATCGCAATAAACTTAGCTTATATGTTGATTGGCTCAGTTGTTGTTGAATATGTTTTTAACTATCAAGGTATTGGTAGGTTGATGGTCGGATCAGTCTATAATCGAGATTTACCCGTTGTTCAAGCTTGTGCATTAATTTTTGCATCAACATATGTAATATTAAATTTAATTGCTGACTTGATCGGAATTATTTCTAACCCAAGGTTACTATACCCAAAATGAGCGAAAATTTATCTTATTCTGCAAAAAGTGAAGTTGCAAATTTAATTAAAAGAAGAACTAGATTAGAAAGATTAAAAATTGCCTTATCAAAAGCTCCAATCTCAGCTTGGTTTGGTATGATTGTACTATTTATATATTTTTTTGCTGCAATATTTGCTCCCTTAATTGCTCCACATGGAGAAGCAGAAATATTCCCAGTAGCTTATGCTCCTTGGGGTGATGGTCATATATTTGGTACTGATCAAATTGGAAGAGATATTTTTTCTCGCATTATATATGCTGCAAGAAATACAATCGGTATTTGTTTATTGGCTACTTTTATTGCTTTAGGAATTGGAACAGTATTTGGAATTATAGCTGCCCTGGATAGAAGGTATTTAGATCAGCTATTAAGTAGAATAGTAGACACGCTTATGGCTATCCCTGTAATGATTTTTACTTTTATACTTTTATCAGTTTTTGGACCTACTAATTTTAATTTAATTGTCATTTTAGGAATTTTGGAGTCAACTAGATTTTTTAGAATATCAAGATCAGTTGCTGTTGGTCAAGTTGTTCTAGAATATGTAGAGGTCGCGAGATTAAGAGGTGAAAATTTATTATATATTATTTTCAGAGAAATACTTCCTAATATAGCCTCACCTTTGATTATTGAGTTTGGTTTAAGGTTCATATTTATAATTTTTACAATATCTAGTTTAAGTTTTTTAGGAATTGGCATTCAACCCCCTTCAGCAGATTGGGCATCAATGGTGAGGGAAAATGCAATACTTATTCAATATGCGCAATATGATATAACAGCAGGTTTAACACCATTAATTCCAGCTGCTGCAATTGCTTTACTTTGTGTATCAATTAATTTTGTTGTTGATTGGTATCTTTACATTACTAGCGGATTAAAAGATGACGTTAAATAAATCAAAAGAACTCCTACTTGAAATGAAAAATATCCATATTGATGGATTTTCAGATGAGAGATGGCATAAAATTTTAAAAGGTGTAGATTTGACTTTACACAGAGGAGAAATACTAGGATTAATTGGAGAGAGTGGTGCCGGAAAATCTACTATGGGTAAAGCTGCAATGGGCTATACCCAACCAGGTTGTAAGATTATAAAGGGAGAAATTAATTTTAATGGCATAGACCTCGCTAAACTAACTGAATTTGAAAAGAGAAAAATTTGGGGAACTAAAATATCTTATGTTGCTCAATCAGCAGCAGCATCTTTTAATCCTGCCCATAGATTAATGGACCAAACAATAAGTGCTGCTAATAGATTAAAGATAAATCCAACGGATGTATTAAAAAAAGATGCAGTTCAACTTTATGAATCACTACAGCTTCCAGATGCGGAAAATATAGGAGATAGATACCCGCATCAAGTATCTGGAGGTCAACTACAAAGAATAATGACTGCAATGGCTATGTCCCCAAGACCAGAGTTAATTATATTTGATGAGCCCACAACAGCTTTAGATGTAACAACTCAAGTTGAAGTATTATCTGCTATGAGATCTATAGTAGATAAATTTAATACAGCAGCAATTTATATTACTCATGATTTAGCCGTAGTTGCGCAAATGGCTGATAGAATAAAAGTTTTGCGATACGGTGAAGAAGTTGAAGAAGCTGAAACAAGAGATATGCTATCAAACCCAAAAGAAGAATACACCAAATCTCTATGGTCAGTAAGATCACTGATCAAGCCTGAAGAAACAAATGAAGATTATATGTTGTCTATTAAAAATATTGATGCAGCATATGGCTCATCAAAGGTCTTACACAATGTTTCTATAGATATTCCTAAAGGTAAAACAGTAGCTATAGTTGGTGAAAGTGGATCAGGGAAATCAACAACAGCAAGAGTAATTACAGGCTTACTTCCTCAATTAAAAGGAGAAATAATTTTTGATGGAAAAAAATTGTCTCCAAAACTTGAGCAAAGGTCAAAAGAAGAATTAAGAAGAATTCAAATAATTTTTCAAATGCCTGACACTGCAATGAACCCTCGTCAAACTGTTGATGAAATAATAGGAAGGCCAATAGAATTTTATCAAGGTATAAAAGGGAAAGAAAGAGAAGCAAAAGTTATTGAATTATTAAAAATGATTGAGCTAGATGAAACTTTTTTAGATAGATTACCATCCGAATTATCTGGAGGTCAAAAACAGAGAATATGCATTGCAAGAGCTTTAGCGGCTAACCCAGATTTAATTATTTGTGATGAGGTGACATCAGCGCTAGATCAAATTGTTCAAGAAGGAATATTAAAATTACTCCAAAAATTACAAAAAGAGCTTGGTGTAACTTATATTTTTATTACTCATGATATAGCAACAGTTAAAGCAATCTCAGATGAAATAGTTGTTATGTATCAAGGTGAGGTTGTGGAACAGGGTTTGAAAAGTAAAATTTTAAATCCACCATATCCTGATTATACAGAACTTTTATTGTCTTCAGTCCCAGAAATGGATCCTGATTGGCTAACCAATCTTCTGAATAAAAGATCTTCCTAGTAAATCTATATTTTAAATAATGAATATATTTAAATTTTTACTTAATTTTTTTTCTAGCAAAGAAAATAGAATAGACAATCTAGAGGCAAAAAATATAATGATAATTGAGAACAATTTTAATAAAGATAATTTAACATTAGGTTCTATTTACAAAGTAAATCAAAATATAAAACTAAAAAATTTTAAAAATAAAATTCTCGAAGATAATTTAACAATAGTAGTTACTGACAATAAAGGTAAAACTATTGGATATATTTCTAAAAAAGAGATAGATAATATTCAATAAATGAAAATCAATCTGAGTAAAAAAAATTATGTTATATCTGCTGGCGCAGATGGTTTAGGTTTTGCTATAGCAAATAAGATAATTAATTCAGGTGGTAAGGTACATTTATCTGATTTAAATAAATCAAAAATTGATAAAATAAATTCAAATAAAAAATATCGTAATAAAATATTTGCTCAACACTTAGACTGTACAAATCCAAAAGATATAAAAGAATATTTTACTTCACTAAATAAGTTAAAAAAAATAGATGGATTAATAAATAATATTGGTATTGCAGGACCTACAAAATATCTTCAGAATATTTCAATTGATGAATGGGATCAAACAATCAAAACAAATCTTAGTTCACATTTTTACTTTACCAAATTTGCTATACCATTCTTAAAAAAAACTAAAAAAGCATCAATTATCAATTTATCTTCAACTGCTGGTTTGTTTGGTTATGCTCAAAGATCTCCTTACACATCTAGTAAATGGGCAATAATTGGATTAACTAAAACATTAGCTGTTGAATTAGGAAAATTTAAAATACGAGTAAATGCAATTTGTCCAGGTTCAGTGAATGGTGATAGAATGGACAGAGTAATAAATGCAAAAGCTAAATTAATTAAATCAACAAGCAATAAAGTAAGAAAAGAATTAGAGTCAATGGTTTCATTAAACACATTTGTAGAAAAAGAAGATATTGCATCAATGGCTTTATTTTTATTAAGTGATGCCTCAGAAAATATATCTGGTCAAATCATGACTGTTGATGGAAATACTGAAAGAATGAATTAGTGGATAATAACGCTGACTACATCATTGTTGGAGCAGGTTCAGCAGGTTGTGTTTTAGCTAACAGATTGTCTTCACAATCAAAGAATTCTGTAATTTTATTAGAAGCTGGACCATCCAGTAAAACATGGAAGGTTGATATGCCAAGTGCACTTCTATATGCAATGCATGACCCCAAGTATAATTGGAAATATTATACTGAGCCTGAGCCATTTTTAAATAATAGATCTTTATATTGTCCAAGAGGTAAAATGATTGGAGGATGTTCTTCACATAACGGCATGGTTTTTGCTAGAGGTCATAAAGAAGATTTTGATAGATGGTCTTCAAGTGGATTAACTGATTGGTCATATGAAAAAGTTGTACCTTTTTTTAAAAAATTAGAAACTTGGTCTCATAATAGTAATGAAAGAGGTAAAGAGGGACCATTAAAAGTAAATAAATCAAACATAGATAAAAAATATCCTTTATTTAAAAAAGTTTTAGAAGCTGCACAAGAAGCTGGATATAAAATATTTAATGACTCTAATAATATTGATAATGAAGGTTTTGGAACTTTTGATGTAACAATAAACAACGGTGTCAGACAAAGTGTTGCTAAAGCATATTTAGAGCCAATCCAAAATAGAAAAAATCTAAGAATAATAAATAATATTGATGTTAAAAAAATTCTTTTTAAAAATAAAACTGCAATTGGTGTTGAAACGATTAAAAAAAATATAACCAATAATTATTTAGCCAATAAAGAAGTTATACTTTGTGCAGGTTCAATTAATTCTCCCAAAATTCTTCAATTATCCGGAATAGGTAATGAAAAACATCTTAAAAGCTTGGGAATAGAGGTAATTAATAATTTAGTTGGGGTGGGAGAAAATTTACAAGATCATTTAGAGATGTATATTCAATATAAATCAAAAAAAAATGAAACATTACATTCTTTAGCAACAAATTTTCTCTATCAAGTAATTGAAGGATCAAAATGGTTTTTGTTTAAAAAAGGTAGGTTAGCAAACTCACACTTAGAGTTAGGAGGGTTTGTTAAATCTGACAAATCATATAATCATCCAAACTTACAATTTCATTTTTTTCCATACTTAGTTATTAATCATGGTTTAGAAAATCCTAATTTTGAAGCTTTTCAATTTCATGTTTGTCCAAATAGACCAAAAAGTAAGGGGTTTGTTAAAATTAAAACAAATAACTATAAAGATGATCCTAAAATACAATTTAATTATCTTAAGCATGCAGACGATTTAAAACAAATGAGAGAAGGTGTGGGAATTGCTAAAAAAATTTTGTCTCAAAAAGCTCTAAAAGAATATGTTGGCACTGAAATTAGGCCTGGGAAGAATGTATCTAATCAAAATGAATTAGATGAAGTTATTAAAAATACATCCGAATCTGCGTATCATCCATCATGCACAAATAAAATGGGTGAGGACAAAACTTCAGTTGTAGACCAAAACTTAAGGGTTCATGGAATTCAAAATTTAAGAGTTATTGATGCTTCTGTAATGCCAGATATTGTTAGTGCTAATTTAAATGCAACGACTATTATGATTGCTGAAAAAGCTTACGACCAAATAAATAGTACCATTAGTTAGAGAATTAAAATCTAATATAATTAGATAGTTTTTCTTCTAAGAGTCCAACCGTATCTTTCGCTATAGTATGCTTCGATACCATCAGCAAGATTAAGGTCATAATTTGAGTCTATAGATCCTTCAAGAACTTTCTTCTCAATAGAACTCTGCTCTAGGCTGTCTTTTTGGTTATTAATATTTTCTGTTAATTTACTGTTCATATTTACAGATTTTACAAATACATAATAAAAAAAAAAAAAACTAGAGTTTTTCTTAGTTTTAATGTAAAGAAAATTACTTTGAATTTATTATTTTTGTAAATTTTGTAAATGAATATTGAATCTGACATAAATTTTGGCCCAAGGTTAAAAAAACAAAGGATAAGCAAAGGTTTTTCACAAGCTGAATTATCAAAAACTATTGGCATATCTCCCAGTTATTTAAATTTAATTGAAAGTGGAAAAAGAAAAATACCACTTTCCTTATTAATTAAAGCAGCTGATAAATTAGATTTATCAATTAAAGACTTCTCAACAGAATCTAGCAAACGACTTCTTTCGGACGTAATGGATGTTTTAAGCAATGAGATTTTTGATGATTTAAAGATAACCAATCACGACACAAGTGACTTTATTGGTTCAAATCCTAACATAGCTAAAGCATTACTGACAATAAATGATTCTTTTAAAAGTTTTAAAGAAGATATGCAAAATCGACTTGAAACGATGGATGTCAATGCAAATCAAATTGAAAAACCAACAAGACTACCTGTTGAAATTGTTTCAGATATTCTTCAAGAAAATAAAAATTACTTTCATGATTTAGAAGTAAGTTCTGAAAATCTAAGAAAAGAAATAGGTCTTGAAACTGGACCTAACATTGGTTCTGGATCTAAATTATCACTTTATCTCAAAGAAAAACATGGAATTGAAGTTAAAATTGTAACCATAAACGAAGATGAAAAAATAGTAAAAAGATTTGATGAAAATTCAAAGATTTTTTATCTTTCTGAAATGTTAACTTACACATCAAGAAACTTTCATTTAGCATCACAAGTTGCTTATTTAGAGGCTAATGATGTTATCAATAAAGTTATTAAAGATAATAATGTTGAGTCAGAAGAAGTAGAGCCTTTGCTAAAACTATCTTTATTAAATTACTACGCTGCTGCTTTTATGATGCCTTATAACGATTTTTTAAAGAGTGCTAAATTACATAAATATGATGTGGAAATTTTGATGCATCATTATGCTTGTAGTTTTGAACAAGTTACACATAGATTAACAAATCTTCAAAGACCTGGAAACGAAGGAGTGCCATTTCATTTTTTAAAAACAGATATTGCTGGAAATGTGTCAAAGCGATTTTCTTTATCTGGTATTCATATACCAAGACATGGAGGTTCTTGTCCTAGATGGAATGTGTATACTGCATTTTTAAATCCTGGAAAAATTCATCCTCAAATATCTAAGATGCCTGATGGGAGAGTATATTTTTGTATCGCAAGAGCTTTTGAGAAAGGAATTGAAAAACATGGAATGCCTAAAAGTTTTGTTTCAATTGGTCTAGGTTGTGATATGAAATACGCTAAAGATCTAATTTATTCTGAAGGAATTGATCTAAATAATAAAAAATTACAAATGCCAATTGGAGTTTCTTGCAGGATATGCCCTAGAGTGGAATGTCAGCAAAGAGCTTTTCCTCCAATTGATAAAGAACTTAAATTAGATATAAAATATCGAGGGACGTCGCCCTACGTTACAATTTAGTTAAATTTTGACTAACATTTTACCTAAATTTTTACCATTAAGTAGATCTATAAATGCTTTAGGAGCATTTTCTATATTTTCATAAATTGTTTCTTTAAATTTTATTTTTCCTTCTGAAAGCCAATTTCGCATATCAGTTTCAAAAGGCTCGTTATCATTTTCATGATCAAAAATTAAAAAACCTTTTATAGTTAATCTTTTTACTAATACGTGAGCCATATTTTTTAGTCCAGCAGGTGCAGAAGTTGAATTCATTTGAGATATTCTTCCACAAATAATAATTCTTCCAAAATTTTTCATTCGAAAAATTGCAGACTCTAAAAAATCACCTCCTACATTATCAAAGTATAAGTCAAATCCTTCAGGACAAATTTCTTTTAAGTGAACAACAAGGTTATCAATTTTTTTATAATTAAATGCTACATCAACATTTAATTCATTTTTTAACCAATCAACTTTTTCATCTGATCCAGTACTAGCATATACTTTGCATCCTAAATTTTTTGCAATTTGACAGACTGTTGAACCAACACTTCCACCTGCTGAAGATACAAGAATACTTTGTCCTTTTTTTATATTCCCATGATTAAAAAGACCAATATATGCAGTTTGCCCTGTCATTCCTAAAGGTCCAAGATAAGTTTGCACTGGAAGATTGGAATTTTTTATTTTTTTTAAATCACCGCCTTTGCAAACGAAGTTATCTCTCATTCCAAAATTACTGAAAACAACATCTCCTTCTTTAAATTGTGAATCTTTTGATTTTTGGACTGACCCAATTGCATAACCTTCCATTTCCTCGCCTAGTAAAAAGGGTGGTTTATAATTTTTACGTTCTGTCATCCTTGCTCTCATATACGGATCAACAGATATCCATAAATTAAGAACATGAATATTATTTGTTTCATCTAATTCTAAAGTTTTAGATTTAATTTCAAAATCTTCTTCTTTAGGTAACCCAGTTGGTATATAATTTTTTAAAGCTACATATTTTGAGATTATTGTCATAATTATAATTTATATTTTTTCTTTAATTCTAGCAAATCTATTAAGAAATTATCTCTTATGTTACTTAAATCTTTTATAGAATGATTATTTGATTGTTTTTTTGTTCCTTTGATGATTTTTTCTTTAAGTTTTTTTGTCAATTTTGGAGATTTCAGTTTAGTCCATGGGAGTTTTAATGCTGGCCCAAATTGATCTAACATGTGTTTCATACCCATTTCTCCTCCTGAAAGATGAAAAGTAAGAAAAGTTCCCATTAGAGCCCACCTCATACCAGGGCCATAAGTGATTGCTTCATCTAAATCTTTTGTTGAAGCATATCCATCATTTACAATATGTAACCCCTCTCTCCACAAAGCTTCTTGCAATCTATCAGATAAAAAGCCTGGTAATTCTTTTTCTACTAATAATGTCTTCATTTTAATTTTTTGATAAAATTTTTTTGCTTTATTTAGATATAAATTTGTAGTTTTTTTACCTTTTACAATTTCAACCAAAGGGAGAATATATACAGGGTTAAATGGATGAGCTATGATTAATCTTTCTGGATTAATACATTTTGATTGTAAATCTGATGGAAGTAAACCAGATGAACTTGAAGCAATTATTGAATTTGAGGGTGAATATTTACTTATATTTTTTATAACATCTTTTTTTAAAGTTAATCGTTCGGGGACATTTTCCTGAATTAAATCTGCATTTTTTACTGCTTCTTCAATACTGTCTACGATTTCCAAATTTTTGAAATTGATTTTTGTATTATATAATTTTTTTATAATTAAGTTTGTTCTTGTTATTTCTTCTTTTAGAAAATGTAATTGCTGAGAATTTTTATCAAATGCTTTGACTTTTATACCATTAGCGAGAAATCTAAGTATCCAGCCTGTACCAATTACACCAGTTCCAATGACAGCAGTATTTTTCAAATTAAAAATGTTTTTTTAGTTTTAATTTCTCTCTAGTCTGTTGAGGGGATAAAATAGAGGCCCCCATATCTTCAACAATGCATCTTGCTTTTTCAACTAACTGTGCATTTGATGCAAAAACTCCTTTCTTTAAATAAAGATTGTCTTCAAGTCCGACACGAACATTTCCTCCTAAAATAACTGCTTGTGCAGCCATCGGCATTTGTGATCTTCCTATTCCAAATCCAGACCAAATACCTTCAGTAGGTACCATTTCAGCCATTGCTTTCATTGCGCTCGTTGTTGCTGGTGATCCCCAAGGTATACCAAGGCATATTTGATAAAAAGGAGGGCCGTCAATTAAACCTTCTTTATAAAGTTGGTTAGCAAACCATAAATGACCCATTTCAAAAGCTTCCATTTCTGGTTTCACTCCAAGCTCCTGCATTTTTTTTGCTGCAGTTCTTAGTTGTATCGGTGTATGAATAAAAGTCATGTTTGAGTCACCAAAATTTAGTGAGCCGCAGTCTAAAGTACAAATTTCAGGTAATAACTCTTCAACATGTTCTAATCTGCTTAATGCATCGATCATATCTGTATTTGCTCCCACTGGATTTAAAGGATCTTTACCTGTTCCAACTTCAAAATCACCACCCATACCTGTAGTAAAATTTAAAACTACATCAGTTTCAGAAGAGCGAATTCTATCTGCTACTTCTTTATAATAACTTAAATTTCTAGAAGGTTTGCCATCAGGTTCCCTTACATGTACATGAGCTATTGCTGCACCCGCTTTGGCAGCTTCAATTGAAGCATCAGCAATTTGTTTTGGTGTTATAGGTAATTCAGGATGTTTACCTGCTGTATCTCCTGATCCAGTAACGGCACACGAAATTATTACTTCATTATTCATTATTTTAAACTACTATATTTTTTGAATTAATAAAGAAAAACAATGAAGATATATTTAAATTCAGGAAGAGTTAAAAAAGAATGGACAGATTACAATGGTCATATGAATTTAGCATTTTATATTCATCTTTTTGATGCTGGATGGGAAGTTCTTTTACAAAAATTTAATATGGGTGAAACTTCTGCAAAAACAGAGAAGAAAACTACTTTTGCCGTAGAGTCACACACAACTTATGACAAAGAAGTGAAAGAGGGCGATGAAGTAGATATTAATTTGTTATTTCTTGATAGGGATCAAAAAAGATTAATTTACAAATTAGAAATGACTCATAAGCTTGAAGGTTACAGAGCAGCAACAACAGAGGTTTGTTCTTTATATGTTGATTTAAATATTAGAAAAGTTTCTGAATTAGAATTAGAAAAGCAAAAAGATATAGATAAATTTATTCAAGAAAATAAAAATAACTTTGATCCAGGTAACCTTACACTAATCAACAAGTTAAAAAAATAATTATAAATTTCTATAAGGTGTTCTATTAAATATTCTTTGAACCATTGGAACAAATTCTTTTAGAGGAATTGTATCATAATTTGGATCAAATGATGCTTGATCCCATCTTTCACAAAAATCTATAGTGTCTTTAAAGAATTCATGACCTATGAACTTATCTCTTAGATTTCTATCTTTTCCATAATAATGATTATAGTAGTAGGCTTGAAACAAACCGTGTTGTTCTACAATCCATCTTGTTTTTTCAGACACAAAAGGTTTTAATACTGCAGCTGCAAGTTCAGAATGATTAAGAGGTGCAATTTCATCACCTATATCATGCAATAAGGAGGCTACCACCATTTCTTCAGAAGCTTGTTCACGTAACGCTCTTGATGCAGTTTGAAGAGAATGTTCTAATCTAGATACTTTATAGCCACCTAAAGAATTGTCTAAACTTTCTAGCACTCTTACTATTCTATCAGCTGTACCTTCAATAAATTTATCTTCAAAATTAGCAAGAAGTTCATAATCCTCTTTATCACCATGTTTCATTTCAGTGAATTTTACTTCATCTTTAGACATGAAATAATTATACATATTTTTAAATTTTATGAAACTAATTCCTGAATGGCATGAACACCAATATTGTTTGATTGCTTGGCCATGTAATAAAGATCTTTATGGTAAAATTATTAATAAGGCTAGAGATGAAGTTGCAAATGTAATTAATGAAATTGCAAAAACTGAGCAGGTTATTGTTTTGTCAAATAAAGAAGACATTAATGAAATTCAAAATAAAACTGATCATAAAAATATAGATATTATAGAATGTAAATTAGATGATTCTTGGATGCGAGATATTGCACCAATTTTTTATAATGAAAATGAAAAATTAAAATCAATTAGCTTTGAATTTAATGGTTATGGA
>CACGRD010000009.1 GCA_902575375.1 uncultured Alphaproteobacteria bacterium | reverse complement strand
TTTTTTTATTTGAATTTCAGATAATCTTTTCTCTAATTCTTGACCTTTTTTTGAAAGTATTAATTTTTTAGTACGTTTATCTTCACCCACAGATAATATAATATATTTTTCGTTTACAAGTTGGTTCAATACTCTAGACAAACTTTGTTTTGTTATTTTCAATATTGAAAGGAGTTCCTTAATTGTAAGATTTTTTTGTTTTCCAACAAAATATATTACTCGATGATGAGCTCTGCCAAAATTAATTTTTTCTAAAACTTTATCAGGACCTTCAGTAAAATCTCTATATGAGAAAAATAACAGCTCTATAATCTTTCTAATCTCACCCTCATTTAAAAAAAGAGGTGTTAACAATTTATTTAGGTCAGCCATATTGACTTAATTATGCATCACTGATAGTCAATTGTCATTAAAAAAAGTTAATAAAGAATATGCTTAAATCATTTGAAAATAGAGATGGATGGATTTGGATGAATGGTAAAATAATTCCATGGAAGGATGCAAATTCTCATGTAATCTCCC
The DNA here is from genome assembly GCA_902575375.1 of uncultured Alphaproteobacteria bacterium. GTDB lineage: Bacteria > Pseudomonadota > Alphaproteobacteria > HIMB59 > CACPNW01. Next base: position 38,524 of record CACGRD010000009.1, on the reverse strand, counting down.
AAGGTCTTCATTATGCAAGTGCAGTATTTGAAGGAGAAAGAGCCTACAATGGTAAGATTTTTAAATCAGAGGAGCATACTAAAAGGTTTTTCAAATCTGCTGAAATAATTGGAATGGAAATTCCTTTCACTCATGATCAAATTAATAAAGCAAAATACGAACTTATTGATAAAATGAATTATAAAAATTGTTATGTAAGACCACTTGCTTGGAGAGGTGGAGATCAAATGGGTTTATCAACAGGTAAATCGAATATCAATGTAGCTATTGCGGTTTGGGATGATTGGGCTACATATTTTAAAATTGAAGATCAAAAAGCAGGTTTGAAACTAATTACATCTCCTTGGAAAAGACCTGCACCAGATACTGCTCCTTACGAAGCAAAAGCTTCTGGTCCTTACATTATTTGTACTATGTCAAAAGAATTTGCAGAAAAAAAAGGCTATCACGATGCATTGATGTTAGATTATAGAGGATATGTTGCTGAAGGTACAGGAGCAAACATTTTTTTTATTAAAGATAACAATATCCATACTCCTATCCCAGATTGTTTTCTTAATGGTATCACACGTCAAACAGTTATTGAAATGGCAACTAATCAAGGTTTTGAAATAACTGAAAAGCACTTGATGCCTGACGAAATTGGAAATTATGATGAAGCTTTTTTAACTGGGACTGCTGCAGAAATTACTCCTATTAAATCCATTGATGATTTCAAATATAATACTGGTGATAATACAACTACGTTTAAATTCATGAATGATTTTAGCGACATGGTTAAAAACGCTAGCTAGAATTTTCTAACCATTCATCATCTTTATAATAAAATTCATTTTTCCAGAATGGAGCATCTTTTTTTAAATAATCCATAATAAACTCACAAGCTTCAAAACTATTTTTTCTATGTTGTGAAAAACAACAAACTAAAACAATTTTTTCATTAACACCTAATTTTCCATATCTATGAATTATCAAAGTATCTATTAAACTCCATTTTTTAACTGCATTATTTTCAATTTTTGATAATTCTTTAAAAGCCATCTCTTCATAAACTTCCAAATTTAAATATTTAACATCTTTATTGTTATTTATATCTCTTACAAAACCAACAAAAGAAGTAAGGGCTCCTATATCTGAATGTTTATTTTTAATTTTCTCAATTTCTTCTTCTAAATTAAAATTTTTTTTTTGTATTTTTATCATTACCCACCGCTGACTGGTGGAAAGATTGCAATTTCATCAATTGGTTTTAAATTTAAATTTTCTGAAACATATTCCTGATTAACTGCAAATCTTAAAACATCTTGTAAAAAATGTTTTTTTAGTTCAGGATATAAATTTTCTAAATATATTTTTAATTCTTGTACAGTTTTAGGGTGATTTATATCTATTATGTCATCATCTTTATTAGTTATATCTTTAATCCAAGCAAAATATCGAATTCTCATTTTAAAAATGTTTTATTGATCCTTTAATATAATCATATGCGGTATAAAGTGTTAAAATTCCAGCAATCCAAAGAAAAGTCTTACCTAAATAAATAATAAATAATAAATTTAAATTACTTTCAGATAATATAAGCAATCCAAGTGCGGCTAGTTGAAGGAAGGTTTTTGCTTTTGCTATTCTTGAAACTGGTATACTGACTTTTATCCCCGCTAAGTATTCTCTTAAACCTGATACTGTTATTTCTCTTAATAATATTATTAACGCTGGAATTGTATCCCAATCTCTTATTACACCTTTTGAAGTCAAAATAAGAATAACTGCTGCTACTAGTAATTTATCTGCGATTGGATCTAAAAATGTTCCAAAATTTGTTACTTCATTTCTTAGTCTTGCTAAATAACCATCAAAGTAATCTGTTATTCCAGCTAGACAAAATAATATAAAAGCAATCCAACCAAAGTATGGATTTGTAAGATATATACAAAGAACTATAATTGGGATTATAGCTATTCTAATTATTGTTAGAATATTTGATATGTTCATTTCTATTCTTTCTAGATGAAGAATTTTTTAAACGCTATGAAAATATTCATAAATTTTTGTCAGAATTGACTCAGGTATAGATTTAACCTTCTTTAATTCATCTAAACTAGCTAATTTTAATTTCTCCACAGTACCAAAATGTTTTTTTAATATTTTTTTTCTTTCAGGACCTATTCCCTCTATATCATCAAACACTGATCTAATAGCCATCTTCCCTCTTTTGGATCGATGTGTTGTAATTGCAAATCTGTGCACTTCATCTCTAATATTTTGTAAAAAGTGAAGAAGTGGATTATTTTCATTTAATCTATGTGTTAATTTATCATATATAAGAATTTCTCTACCAGCATCTCTTTCCTCACCTTTTGCCATAGAAATAATTGGTATATTTATTTTCAAATTATCTAATACTTTTTTTGCAGAATTATATTGTCCTTTGCCTCCGTCTATAAGCAATAAACTTGGTAAATCTAATTCGTCTTGAAATTTTGAATTACTAAATCTCCTAGTTAACATTTCTTTCATCATATAATAATCATCAACTTTATTTTTGTTTTCTTCAAGATCAAATCGTATATTAAATTTTCTATAATTTGATTTTATAAATCCATTTTGATTATAAGCAACCATTACACCTATAGGATGTTTTCCAAAAGTATGGCTATTATCGTAAGCTTCTATTTTAATAATTTCATCTTTGAGTTTGAATATTTTTTTAATTTCTTTATTAAAATTATCAAAAGATTTAAGTTTATTTAATTTGATGTTTAAATTTATTTTAGAATTTTTTTCTGCAAATTTAAGTAAATTTTTTTTAGGTCCTTTCAATGGTTTAATGAATTTTGTTTTATCAAAATTTTTTCCTAAAATTTGTGAATTATTATTTTTGTCAATAACTATGTTAGTAATAATTGTTTCTGGTATATTTTTTTCTGCATAAAATATATTTAAGAAACCTAACATTATTTCATCATGATCTAATAAGTTGTCATGATCTGGGAAGAAAGCTTTACCTCCATAAGAAGTATTATTTCTAAAAAAACTTCCATAAATACATGTTTTACCTTCATTTGATGTTATGGCAAAAATATCAGCATTTTTAATATCCTTAATCTTAATAGAATTATTTTGCTCAATATGTTTTAAAGCTTTAAGTCTGTCCCTTAAAGATGCCGCCAATTCAAAATTATTTTTTTTTGAAGCCTTATACATTTGATCTGTAAAATTTTTTTGTATATTTTTTGAATTGCCACTACTTAAAAAATCATCTGCTGCCTCTATTAATTTTGAATAAGCTTCTTTTGTTATTTTTCCTCCGCAGGGACCTGAACATCTTTTAAGATAATAATTGAAGCATAACTTATTTCCTGCATTTACTTCTTTATCTGTACATGACCTTAAAAGAAATATTCTTTGTATCGTATTAATAGTTCTATTTACTGCATCTGGACTTGCAAATGGTCCATAATACCTACCCTTTTTCTTTTGTGGACCTCGATGTTTTTCAATTCTAGGAAAATCGTGCTCTGATGAAATAAAGATATAGGGAAATGATTTATCATCTCTTAACAGAACATTAAATCTTGGCTTATGTTTTTTAATTAAATTACATTCTAGGATGATTGCTTCTAATTCTGTATTTGTAACAAAAAAGTTCATTGATTTAGTTAGACTAACCATTCTTTGAATTCTTCTGGTGAGGTTATTTAGAGATAGATAATTTTTTACTCTATTTGATAATACTTTTGCTTTTCCAATATATAGAATGTTACCCTTTTCATCTTGCATTTGGTATACGCCAGGTTGATTAGGCAAAGTTTTTGATGTAGCTTTAATAATCTCTTGTCCAAGAAGCGTCATTTTATCAATCGTAAATAATTATTTTTTCATTAAATAGGAATTCTATTAAATTAATAAATAACTAACAAGATTATTGTAGTTCTTTTAATAATTAATTTAATGTAATTAAGAATAATATATTAAGGATTTATTATGGCAAAAATGACAACAGAAGAAGCTTTCGTAAAAGTTTTACAAAAACACGGTATTCAACACGCTTTTGGAATAATTGGTTCGGCATTTATGCCAATATCAGATCTTTTTCCTAAAGCTGGAATAACATTTTGGGATGTTGCTCATGAGTCAAACGGCGGAATTATGGCTGATGGCTATACAAGATCAACTGGTAAAATCGCAATGTGTATTGCGCAAAATGGACCTGGTATAACTGGCTTGGTTACACCTATAAAAACTGCTTTTTGGAATCATACTCCAATGCTCTTAGTTACTCCTCAGGCAGCTAATAAAACTATTGGTCAAGGAGGCTTCCAAGAAGTCGAACAAATGAACTTATTTAAAGATATGGTCTGTTATCAAGAAGAAGTAAGAGATCCCTCCAGGGTTGCAGAGGTCTTAAATAGAGTTATTTCAAAAGCTATTAAAGGATCTGCTCCTGCTCAATTAAATATACCAAGAGATTTCTGGACTCAAGTTATTGATATTGACTTGCCACCTATAATTAAATTTGAAAGACCTTCAGGGGGAACAGAAGCAATTAAAGAAGCTGCTGATCTTTTATCTAATGCAAAATTCCCAGTCATTTTATCTGGTGCTGGAGTGATTTTAGCTGACGCTATTGATGATTGCAAAAAACTTGCTGAAAAATTAAGTGCTCCAGTTGCCTGCGGATACCAACACAATGATAGTTTTCCTGGTAAACATCCCCTTGCGGTTGGTCCTTTAGGATATAATGGATCTAAAGCAGCAATGGAAATAATATCTAAAGCAGATGTAGTTTTAGCACTTGGCACAAGATTAAATCCTTTCTCAACTTTACCAGGTTATGGAATAGATTATTGGCCAAAAAATGCTGATGTCATTCAAGTTGATATCAATTCTGATCGCATTGGTTTAACAAAAAAAATAAGTGTTGGTATTTGTGGAGATGCAAAACTAGTTGCAAAACAAATTTTAGAAAATCTTACATTAAATGCAGGTGATAAAGATAGAAAAGAACGAGAGGAGTTAATTCATAAGACAAAGTCTGCTTGGTTACAAACATTAACTGGCCTTGATCATGAAGAAGATGATCCAGGAACATCTTGGAATAAAGATTCACGAGACAGAGAACCAGAGAAAATGTCACCACGAATGGCATGGAGGGCTATTCAAGCAGGTCTTCCTGAAGATGCAATTATATCAAGTGATATAGGAAATAATTGTGCAATCGGCAATGCTTATCCAACATTTGAGAATGGTAGAAAGTATTTGGCACCTGGTTTATTTGGACCATGTGGTTATGGTTTTCCATCTGTAATTGGAGCAAAAATAGGTTGTCCCAATACACCGGTAGTAGGCTTTGCGGGCGATGGTGCATTTGGAATTAGTATGAGTGAAATGACTTCTTGCAATAGAGATGGTTGGCCAGATATTACAATGATAATTTTTAGAAATTATCAGTGGGGAGCGGAGAAAAGAAATACTACTCTTTGGTATAATAATAATTTTGTTGGAACTGAACTTGATCCTAAATTAAGCTATGCAAAGATTGCAGAAGCGTGTGGATTTAAGGGTGTTAAAGTTTACACTCAAGAGGAACTAACAGAAGCCTTGCAACAATCTTGCAAGGATCAAATGGAAGGTATTACTACTTTTATAGAAGTAATGTTAAATCAAGAATTAGGAGAACCTTTTAGAAGAGATGCTATGAAAGCACCAGTTGAAGTGGCTGGAATTGATCCTAAAGATACAGTAATTCAATAATTATTTCTGATCACTTGTAATATAGTCAAAACTTTCGTGCATAATTTAGAAAAATTTATTTATTATATACTATTTAATTTAAACATATAACTAACTTAAATAATAAAAAATTTTCAATGGATATTTTATTTTCTATTATTGGATTAGGGCTTCTAGTTTTAGGTGCTGAAATAATTATAAGAGGTTCGGTTAGTTTTGGAAGAAAGATTAATATCTCATTGTTTGCAATTGGTGTTGTAATTGTAGCGGGTGGAACATCGTTACCTGAATTGGCAAGCAGTATTAATGCAGTTCTTAATGATTTTTCAGATCTTGCTTTAGGCGCTGTTGTTGGAAGTAATATTGCAAATTTGATACTTGTAATGGCCACTACAACATTAATTTTTCCAATTATAAATATAAATAAAAATCAGATTAACCAAGCTTGGATAAATATTATTTTAGGAATTGTATTAATTATTATGACTTTTTTTTATTTTAATTTTATTTTTGGTTTAGTTGCAATTACATCATTAATTTATCTAATGTATGTTCAAATAAAAAAAGGAGAAATTGATAATTTAGAAATAGATAAAAATGATTATTCGATAACTATATCATTAATATTAATTATAATAGGCATAGTATGTTTAGTATTTGGTGCAGATTTACTTGTTGACTCAGCAATTAATATTGCAAGAACTTATAATGTTCCAGCTTCAGTAATTGGATTATCATTAGTAGCTTTTGGAACTTCTCTTCCAGAACTAGCAGTTGGTATTGTTTCTGCATTTAGAAAAAAGATTGATTTTGCTCTAGGAAATATTCTGGGGTCTAATATTTACAATATATTGGGCGTTCTTGGTATTAGTTCATTTTTTGGTAATTTTAAAGTTCCTGCAGTTTTAGCAAATCAAGACTTATATTTCATGTTATCAATTACAGCATTAATTTTAATGTTTATGATCTTTGTTAAAAAAATTGGACGTATTTATGGAATTATCGGATTAACTTTGTATTTTGGATATATGTATTTCATTTACATATAATTTTAGTTAATAAAAAAATTCTATTAAAAGAATCATGTACTTAGAATTACATAAATCAAAAAATTTATTAAAAATATTAAATACTGCTATAAATGCAGGTAAGGAAATTCAAAAAGTATATAAAAAATCTTTTAATGTAGAAATAAAAGATGACAATTCACCCATTACTGAAGCTGATATCAAATCAAATAATTTAATTTTAAACAGATTAAAATCTTTTAGTCCGAATGTTCCTATATTAAGCGAAGAAAGTCTAGTAGGATGGCAAGAAAGAAAAAATTGGAATTCATATTGGTTAATAGATCCATTAGATGGAACTAAAGAATTTATTAAAAAAAATGGAGAATTTACAGTTAATATTGCATTAATAAAAAATAATTCACCAATATTTGGAATTATATATGCACCTGCTAAGTCTTTGCTTTATTACGCTTTAAAAAACTATGGTGCATATAAATTAATTACAGAGTCAAATATTGAATCAACTAAAGATTTTATAAAAATAAATTCTGTTAAAGATAAAAGTAATTTAACAAAAGTTATTGGTAGTCGATCACACTCTAATAAAGATTTTGATAATTGGATAAATGATAATTGTAATAATTTTGAGTTAATCCAAATTGGTAGTTCTCTTAAATTTTGTTACTTAGCTGAAAGTAAGGCAAATATTTATCCTAGACTAGGTCCAACTTCAGAATGGGATATTGCTGCTGGACATATTATTCTTGAAGAGGCAGGAGGTTCAGTTAAAGATTTTAATAAAAATATAATACTATACAACACGAAAGAAAGTGTTATCAACCCTAACTTTATAGCAAAAATTTAAATTATAATCATATGAAAATACTTATTTGTGGTCTTCCTGGTGCTGGTAAAACTTGGTTAGCTGAAAGGCTTATTAAAGTAATTGATAATTGTGCTTGGTATAACGCAGATGTAGTCAGGAAGTCAGCAAACGATTGGGATTTTACGATGGAAGGTAGAATACGACAAGCCAATAGAATGAAAACATTTGCCGATTTCGAAAAACAAAATGGAAGATGGGTAATTTGTGATTTCGTAGCACCAACTGAAAAAGCAAGAGAAGCTTTTGGGCCTGATTTTGTTATCTGGCTGGATACTATTAAAGAAGGTAGGTTTGAAGATACAAATAAAATGTTTGAACAACCAAGTAAAACTGACATTAAAATAACTAAATTTTTATCAGATGAAGAAATAGAAAATCTAGCAAAGGAGATTAAAAATGTTTGATTGGAAAAAACCAACAGTACAAATGTTAGGTAGATGGCAACCATGGCATCATGGACATACAGAATTATTTAAAAGAGCACTTCAGAAAACAGGTCAGGTATGTATTATGTATCGTGACGTGGGAGGTGTAGATGCAGGTGTAGAAGGTCAAGCTGACAATCCATTTCAATTTGAAGAAGTACAAGCGAAAATTAATGAAGGTTTAGCTCAACATGGTTTTACTGATGGAAAAGAATATGTAGTTGTTAAGGTTCCAAACATTATTGATATTTCTTACGGAAGAGGAGTTGGTTATTCATTTACAGAACATGATTTAGGAAAAGAAATACATGATATCTCGGCAACAAAAATTAGAAATGAAATGAGAGTTAAAGGGAAATTAAAATAAACTAAATTTTTTCTCCTGCTGGTTTTCCATATCCAACATTTTTTTTCCCATATCGTCTTACTCTTACATTACATTGTTCTGCATGACCTATAAAACCTTCTAAATGTGAAAGCCTAGATCCATATTCTCCGATGAGAGTGGCAGCTTCATCTGTCGTAATCTTTTGATAAGTGTGTGTTTTAATAAACTTACCAACCCATAAACCACCAGTATATCTTCCAGCTTTTTTAGTAGGAAGTGTATGGTTAGTGCCTATCACTTTGTCACCGTTAGCAACATTGGTTCTAGCACCCAAAAATAAAGCGCCGTAAGTAGTCATATTTGCCAAAAACCAATCATCTTTTTTTGTCATTACTTGAACGTGCTCTGAAGCTATTTCATTTGCTTTAGATAACATCTCTTCATAGGTGTCACATAAAATAATTTCCCCATAATCTCTCCAGCTTTTACTTGCTGTTTCTTTAGTAGGTAAAATTTCTAAAATTCTTTCAATTTCTTTAAATGTTTCTTCTGCAAGTTTTCTTGAGTTTGTTATCATTACAGCAGGAGAATTATATCCATGTTCAGCTTGTCCTAATAGATCAGTTGCACATATTTCACCATCAACAGTTTCATCAGCAATAACCATTGTTTCAGTTGGACCAGCAAATAAATCGATACCAACTTTGCCATACAATTGTCTTTTCGCTTCAGCAACAAATGCATTGCCAGGTCCAACAAGCATATCGACTGGTTTAATAGTTTCTGTACCAATAGCCATTGCACCAACTCCTTGCATTCCTCCTAAAACATAAATTTCGTGAGCACCACCCATTTTCATTGCTGTTACAACTGCTGGATTTGGTTTACCTTTAAAAGGTGGAGTAGTGGCTACAATTCTTGGGACCCCAGCAACAGAGGCAGTAACAACTGACATATGTGCAGAAGCCACCATTGGAAATTTACCAGCCGGAACGTAGCAACCGACTGCTTGTACAGGTATATTCTTATGACCAAGAATAACACCTGGGTGCGTTTCTACTTCTAATTCATTTAAAGTTTTTAGTTGTGCTTCAGCAAACGTGCGCACTTGTTTCTGAGCAAATTTAATATCTTCTTTATCATCATCAGAGACTTCACTGATTAATTGATTAATTTGATCTTCATTTAACCTAAAACTAACTGGTGAATAGTTATCAAATTTTTGAGATAACTCTCTAATGTGTTTATCACCTTCTGACTCAATTTTACTTAATGTTTCCTCAACAATTTTTTTTACCTTATCATTATCTTCAATTCTTTGTTTTTCATCTAATCCTTTTTTTAAATATTCAATTGCCATAATTATTTTTTATGAATTAATTTAAAGATATCAACACCTATTTGATCTAGTATATGTGCTATATCGATTGGTACCCAATTTTCTCTAATCAGCCCTTCATGATGTAAATAAAAATCCATAACTCTTATTGTAATTTTTTTATTAGTTGGCTCATAACCTAACCATTCTTTTGAACCATGAATGCATTCTATGCTATGCCAACCTCCAGTCATTGAATAATTACCATCACCAATTTCAATATAATGTCCAATTTTCCAATAATCCCTTTCTTTAAATGTAAGTCTAAATGGAAGTTGATGATATTCTACATATCCTTTTAAACCTCTTGCAGTTCCTATTCCTGCAGGTCCGTGCCACATCATTTTTGGATGCCAATAATTTTTTTGAGGATGATTAAGTAATTTATCTCTTATATAATCTTTGTTTGAGTTTGGATCACTTTCGGGCTTAATATTTAAACTTCGCTGCATGGTTAATGCTTGATTTAAAGATTCTAAAGATAATTCGTTGTCAAAATTTTCATTATTTTCTCCATCTCCAGTAATAGGCGCTGACCACATACCTTCTGCTCCTAAAGATTTATTAATTGGCCAGTGTCCAGCTTGTCTAATAAAATCAACTGTATCAATTAAAACATATGATTTTATAATTTTACCATTAGAGATTTGATGAGCTTCGCAAGTTCTAAGATAAATATTTTTTTTTGTGGGTATAACACCGAGCCATTCGTTGACAAATGTTCCAGTTAGATAGCTAACAAACGATACAAATACTTTGTCTCTATAAGATCCTCCAATTACAATTATATTTCTTCTTTCGAGATCTGGAAAAGCTTCTTTTAGAGGTATCCAAAGTTTATTTTTTATATTCTCAACACCACTTATTTCATTTATTGGATGAAAAGCATTTAATTCAGCTTCTTCATGGTATAAGTTTTTTAAATTAACTCCTAATTCATCTAAAGGAGATTCAGCAACTTTATTTAATAAATATTTAAATTTTTTTTTATTTTCTAAATTTTCACTTGTACTTAAATCTACAAAAATTATTTTCTTGTTTTCTTTTTCCCCTGTTTCAAAATCTTCAATTTTATTTGTCATAAAAATTATTTACATACTAATAAATATTAATTGATTTATTCAATAATTTGAATAATATTCAAAAAAAATGAATAAAATATCATAAAGATATGTCAATTAATATTACTACAAGATTAGCAAAATTTGAGGAACTTATTCCAAGTACTATTCCTTTTGTAGAAGGAAAATTAAAGGGACATCAAGATAGGAAAAATTATTCTGTAATAGGCCCAGGTGTTAGTGAAGATGCTAAACAAAATGTTAAAATAGCTGAAGCGCATGGCTTCAATATTGGAGCTGTAAGTGCTGCTCCAATGAACGGTTCTGGATTACATAGCCATACAACTGCTGAAGTATTTATAATTCATTCTGGTGCTTGGCGTTTCTATTGGGGAGTTGATGGCACAGAAGGAGAGGTAATACTTAAAAAAGGTGATATTGCTTCTTTCCCTACAAATATGTTTAGAGGTTTTCAAAATGTAAGCAAAGAAGAAGCGTTAATGTTTGTAGTTTTAGGTGAAAATGATCCAGGTGTAATCACCTGGACTCCAAAACTTTTAAAAGATGCAAAAGATTCTGGTATGGTATTAATGAATGATAATTCTTTAGTAGATACAGAAAAACAGAAAATTACTGATGAAACTAAAATTATTCAACCATTAAAAGAAGATGAATTAAAGAGTTTTGATCATTATTCCTCAGAAGATATAGAAAAGTTTGTCATTCGATTTGATGAAAAAGATAAATACTTTGTTGATGATGAACACTATCAATCCAATAAAATTATTAATTACCTTGATCAATTTAATATTCATAATAAATCATTTATTCCAAACATACCGCATTTAACAGGATTTAGCCTTTCACTTCTCCATGGAAAAAATGCCCATATACATGAATACAAATTTGAGAAATCAGAAGTATATCATTGTTTATCTGGTGAATGGGAAATAGATTGTGATGGAGAGAAAGTAGTAATTAAGGACAAGGATACTTTTTCAGTACCAAAAAACTCATCACGATCAATTAAGCAGATAAGTGATGAGGATGGAAATTTATTTATTATAAGACAAACAAATTAAGAATTCAGTTATATGAAAGGTTTTAATAACAAGTTTGAAAATCTTCCAGATTATATTCTAAAAATAACTCATCAGATATGGGAAGAAAAAGATGTTAACTCAATTATGGAATATTATGCTGAAAATATTCCTGTTAGATCACCTATGGGAATCATTTATGGACCTAATACAGTAGTTGATGCAACTAATGCAACTTTAGACGAATTTCCAGATAGGCAATTATTAGGTGAAGATGTAATTTGGATTGGTAACGAAGATGAAGGGTTTTTATCTTCTCATAGAATTCTTAGTAAAGCCACTCATGTAAAAGATGGTTTATATGGGAAAGCAACAAATAAAAAACTTGTATACAGAGTCATTGCTGACTGCGCTTGTAAGAATAATCAAGTTTATGATGAATGGTTAGTTAGAGATCAAGGAGCAATTGTTAGACAGCTAGAAATAGATCCAAAAAAATATGCAGCAATTTTAATAAAACAAGAAGGTGGAATAAAGAATTGCATTAAACCATTTGATAAGAATTCATCTCAAGAATCAAGTTATACACCACCAATTTTATCAAAAAATAATATAGCTGATCAATATGCAGAAAATTTAGAAAACATTCTTAATATTAATTCTAAATCTACAATTGAAAAAAAATATGACAGATCAGTTCAACAATTTCAACCAGGAGGTTTTGTTTGTTATGGTATCGATGATGTAACAAATTTCTGGCTAAATTTAAGACAATCTTTCCCAGATGCTCTTTTTAGAATAGAACATAAAAGTTTTACTGTAGAAGAAAATCAACCAAAAAAAGTTGCTATACGCTGGTCTTTAGTTGGGAAGCACAGTGGGAATGGTATATTTGGGCAAGCTTCTAATTCTGAGATTTATATTATGGGAATTAATCATGCCGAAATAGGACCAAGAGGTATAAAGAACGAATGGGTTTTATTTGATGAAACTGCAATTTGGAAACAAATCTTGATAAAAACAGGTTAATTAAAAAATGTCTAAAATATTAACTACACATGTAGGCAGCTTGCCTAGATCAAAAGGACTTTCAGAAATTTTATTTTCTAAAGATCGGGGTGAAAAATTTATTAAAGAAGATTTCAATAATATATTGAAAAAAAATGTTGAGACAATTGTTAAAAAACAGATCGAAGTTGGTATTGATTATATAAGTGACGGTGAAATGAGTAAAATAAGTTATGCCACTTATATAAAAGATAGGATAGATGGTTTTTCTGGAGAAAGTGAAAGAAGAGCACCAGCTGATTTAGATGATTTTCCAGAGTATAAAGAAAAAATAGCTAAAAGTGGGGGTACACCAACGTATAGCAGACCGTGTTGTACTAATGCATTAAAAATCAAAGATAAAGATTCATTAAATAAAGACTTAGAGAATTTTAAAAATTCATTAGATAAAAACAATCATCAAAAAGCATTTATGAATGCTGCATCACCAGGTGTCATAAATGTATTTATGCCAAATAGGTTTTATAAAACAGATGATGAATATTTACATAAACTTTCAGAAATTATGGCTATTGAGTATGAGACAATTACTAAATCAAATATACAAGTGCAATTAGATTGTCCTGATCTTGCATTAGCTAGACATATGAATTTTAAGGAATTATCCGAACAAGAATTTTTAAAACGTGCGGAAATTCAAATTGAGTGTTTGAATGAAGCTTTAACTAATGTAGATGTTAATATGACTAGAATGCATATTTGTTGGGGAAACTATGAAGGACCTCATACACATGATATCCCACTAGAAAAAATATTACCAATAATTTTAAAATCTAAAATTAAATATTTTTTAATTGAGTCATCAAATCCCAGACACGCACATGAGTGGAAAGTTTTTCAAGATATTAAATTACCAAAAGATAAAGTTTTAGTTCCTGGTGTTATCGATTCAACATCAAATTTTGTTGAGCACCCTGAGGTAGTAGCAGATAGATTAATTCAGTTTTCAACGGTAATTCCAAAAGACCAACTAATGGCTGGAACTGATTGCGGATTTAGTACTTTTGCAGGATTTGGCAAAATTGATGAAAATATTTGTTATGAAAAACTTCATTCTTTAGTTGAAGGAACTAAATTAGCAAACAAAGTTATATAATTTATCTAGATGTTTTTCTTTTTATTAACGTTCCTTGGATTAAATGACTAACGGCCTCATAATCTGGATCTTTAATATTATCATTAATAAGTTGAGTTACTAATTTTGACATTTGTCTCAAGGGCTGTTTTACAGTACTTAAATTGTAAGATGACCAGTTTGCCATTGAGATATCGTCATATCCAAATATTTCAATATCGTTAGGTATTTCAATTTTTGTATTTTTTTTAATGTAATCTAAACATCCAAATGCCATCGTATCATCTGCACAAAAAATAGCTGAGATTTTTTTATTCGTTAAGATTTTTGCTGTTGCAGCATAGCCACCTTCATATGTAAAATTTCCTTTTTGAGAGTATAATTTTAATTTTTTTGATTTTTTTAATTTATTTTTAAATCCTTTACATCTTTCATTACTTACATAAGATCCTGTGGGACCTTCAATTAAACCAACTTCCTGATGGTTATTTTTGATTATTTGATCTGCAATTAATTCACCACCAAATCTATGATTACATGCAACTGAACTTATAGTAGGGATATCCCAAGCTCTATTATAGGCTATAATTTGAATCTTTTTATTTAAGCAATTTTCAACAAAATGATCTGTTGGTTTAGTTGCTGAAATTATTGCAACTAATCTTTCTTTCAAATATGGCTGAATGAGCTTATCGTCTAATTCTTCACCATCATCAGTTGTTATCAATAAAATTCTAAAACCTGATAAACGTAGCGCTTCATGCAATTCAGTTAATACCTCTGGATAAAATCGATTGGTTATATAAGGTAAAATAACTCCCACTAGTCCACTATCTTCAATATTTTGAGAATCTTGTAAAAAAGTTTGTGGTTTATATTTTAGTTTTTTGGCAGCTTCAAGAACCCTTAGTTTTGTCCTGCTTGAGATGCTTGCACCTTTAGTAAAACATCTTGAAACAGCTGATTGAGATACTCCTGCTAATTTTGCGACATCTTGGGATGTGGCATTTTTATTCATCATTTTTCCTTTTTTATGTATGCAAATGCTTGAATAATTATTCAAACTGTTGCATTAATAAAATATTATAAATTAATATATTAATAAATTATAGGGGAAACAAATGAAAAAAATACTAGTATTATTTGCGATTTTCACATCATTTTTTTTCTTAGCCGGTACTAATGCAAAAGCTTGCGAGCTAAACAATTCTGTACCAGTAACTTCTTTATCTGCAGGATTTGATGCCTGGAAAGTTGTTACTTCTGCTATGGAAGAGTGTGGAAATTTTACACCTACACTTGATCAAGAATACAGAGATAAGCTTGTTGCATCATTAGAAAGCAACCCATCTCAATTTACAATGGCAGGTGTTTCAGCTTCTACAAATGTATCGGTTCTTGATGCTGGTGTAACTAGACCACTTGACGATCTAGTTGCTAAATATGGAGACTCTCTACAAGATAATCAAAAAATTGTAATTGATGGAAAAATTATGGCAATTGCAATGATGACAAATGCTCAACATTTATTTTACAGAGAAGATATTTTGAGTGATCTTGGTATAGATATTCCAACAACTTATGACGAGCTTTTGAAAGCTGCTAAAGTTATTAAAGATGCTGGAGTTGTAGATTATCCACTTGGCGGAACATTCAAGTCAGGTTGGAATTTAGGAGAAGAATTTGTAAATATGTATTTGGGTTTTGCTGATTCTTTTTTTGATGGAAATATGCCAGCAGTTAATAATAACGATGGCTATGAAACACTTAAGATGATGAAAAAACTAACAGAATATATGGATCCTGAGTATTTAACTTCAGATTCTACATATGTTCAACAACAATTCCAACAGGGTAAGATTGCTCTTGCAAACCTTTGGGCGTCTCGAGCTGGTGCTATGGACAATGCAGAGGAGTCAACAGTTGTTGGATTAGTAAAGTTTGCATCAGCGCCTAAAGCAAAAAAGAATGGTAAACCAGCATCTACATTATGGTGGGATGGTGTTGTTATAGCTAAAAATGTTACTGATGAAGAAGCAGAAGCAGCATTTAAACTAGCTATGGTTGGATTAGATCCAGCAAACTTAGGAGCGAACCCTGAAGCTGCTCCTTGGCTGTCTAATGCGTTTGATCCAGCTCCATCAAATATTGGTGCAATTTTAACTGCAAAATCTGGAGCAGCTCCTTATCCTGCATCAGCAAAAATGAGCACACTCCATGGAGTCTTAGGTGCTGCTATTGGTGATTATTTGACTGGCGCAGCTACTGCAAAAGCTACTCTAGAAAAAATTGAGGCTGATTATATTACTGCAGCAACAGAAAAAGGTCTCTTATAATTTTATATAATTGTATATTACTCCCCTTTTAAAATCTTAAGGGGGGTAATATTAGTAAATGAAAAAATCTACTTTTTTAGTTTTTACAATGCCATCATTTATAATGATGACATTATTTATTGCCTTACCTCTTCTAATAGTTTTAATTCAAAGTTTTCAATTCAACCAAGATGTATTAGAAACGATTGAAAGAGAAAATTGCGATCCTTTTGGATGTAAAACAGAAACAATTACCGTTCCTGTATTAGATGAAAATGGAAATAAAATAAAAAATAATATTTGGGTAGGCTTTCAAAATTATAAAAATATTTTGAAATTTCAACAATTATCATCTGTTATTTCAAATGATGGTTTTGAATGGAGTAAAATAAGATCTATTGATTTTTATAAAGCTCTAAGGTTTACACTAACATTTACATTTATTACTTTACCATTTGTAATAATCTTAGGTTTAATATTAGCTCTATGCGTTAATGTTTTAATTAATAGATTGAAAGGTCCAATAATTTTTATAACCTTGCTCCCATTTATAATTACACCTGTAATAGGTGCTTTATCAATAAAATGGTTATTTATAGGAGATGGTATATTAACTTTATTTTTAGAAAATATTTTAGATAAAGATATTGCCCTATTTTCTCAAGGCTGGACGATAGAGATTCTAATGCTTTTTTATAGAGTTTGGCACACTATACCTTTTGCCTTTGTTATTTTTTATGCAGGACTACAAACTGTCGATAAAGAAAAAATTGAGGCAGCATTTGTAGATGGGGCAAATAGACTTCAGCGTTTAAGATTTATTATAATTCCGCATATCATGCCATTAATAGTATTTGTTGCTTTAATTCATTTAATGGATTCATATCGAGTTTTTGATGAAATTGTTGGTTTTAGTGCTTCTGGATTTAGGATTTCATTACAATGGATGACTTATGATTTCTTGAGAATTGATGATTCTGGAACAAGATCTATTGGAAGAGCATCAGCTACTTCTGTTCTTACAATGATAGGAATTATAATAATATTAATTCCAGTTTTAAGAAGAACTTTTAAAGAGCAAAAAGAAAAAAGATTATAATGGAAAGTAAACTTTTTAACTTAACCACGCCTCTTAAAATTATTGTTTCAATTACAATAATTACGTGGTGTATAATTGCTTTATTCCCTTTCTTATGGATTGTTGTAATGTCAATAAAACTTCCTGTTGATTCTTTTGCTTCCAATCCTTTAAAGGTAATAATTGGTCCAAGCACAAAAGAACAGGTTGGAGGTCTATCTTTTGTTAACTTTATTTTTCTTTTTCTATCAATTTATTTGTTTTATAAATTATACCAAATAAGAAAAATTTTATTTGATTTAATTAATCCTATTTTAAAATTTTCTTTAATTACTTTTTTCATTTTATTCATTTTATATATAACTATTTCCTTCATATTATTTTTTTTAATTCAAAATAATTTATCTGAATTTGTAAATATATTATTTTCAAATTTAGAATTCTTAAAAATTTTTTCTTACCCAATCATAGGTTTTACTCCTCAGCATTATTTGTCTGTTTGGGTTGGTAATGAATTTTATAAACAATTCTTAAATACTATGATTGTAACAGGTGGGGTTGTTACAATTTCATTAACTGTTGGAACACTAGCTGGTTATGGATTAGCAAGAAGTAATTCTATGATTGCCTTTTGGCTTTTAATTTTTGCTTTAATTTTTAGAGCCTTACCTCATTCTGTTTTGGTTACTGGTTATTTAGAACCTTTTATAAATTATGGATTATATGGAAAAAAAATTGCTGTTATTGTTTTGTTAGTAGCTATTAACCAACCTTTTACAATATGGATGCTGAGATCATTTTTTATGAATATACCTCAAGATTTAGATGAAGCTGCTCAAATTGATGGATGTAATCCTTTTCAAGCTTTCTGGAAAGTTGTGATGCCTTTAATGTGGCCAGGTGTAATTACAACAGGATTATTTTCTTTCTTGTTAGCTTATAATGATTATCTTGTTGCAGCATTATTATTAGATGGACAATCACAAACTATGGTTCCAGCAATTATGCAATATTTTAATATGGAAACTAAAATGACAGATTTAGTTGAGTCAATTGCTGCTGCTGCATCAATTACCGCACCATTGTTTTTGTTAGTGATGTTTTTCCAAAAACAAATAGTGTCTGGTTTAACTCAAGGTGCAGTAAAGGGTTAACAATAATATGATAATTATTTATTAAAATTATAAGATGAAATACAAAGCATTACTTTTTGGATCAATTGGAACACTGATTGAATCTTCTAATATCCAACGTAATTCATTTAACGAAGCCTTTAAAGAAGCTGGTTTAGATTGGTATTGGGACGAGCAAGATTATAGAATTTTATTAAAAAAATCAGGTGGCACTAAGAGAGTAGAAGATTTTGCAGAAAAAAATAATATCAATGTTAATGCATCACAAATTAGAGATAGAAAAACAGAATTATTTAGTTCATTCATTATTCAAAACAAACAAAAATTAAGAGAAAGTGTTTATGAAATGATTAGATATACTAAAGATTATAATATTAAACTTGCATTCTCAACTTCTACAACTGTAAATAATGTAGAAGCTGTATTTGAAAGTCTTTCTAATCAAATTTCAAAAGCGGATTTTGATTTTATTGGAAATAGATCATTTGTTAACAATGAAAAACCTCATCCAGAGATATATAAAGTAACACTAGAAAAATTAAATTTAAAACCTGAAGAATGTCTTGCAATTGAAGATACAGAGGAAAGTAGTAATGCCGCTGTTAATGCAAGTGTTAAATGTATTGCATTTCCAGGTGATTTTCACAAAGAAGATAAATTTGATATGTGCATCAAAAAAATGAATTTATTAGATCAAACCATTTTTTCATTGTAAATTATACGCATAAATGTTTCTAAAAAAATTCGAAGTAAAAGATAAGACTGCGCTTGTTACAGGTGCAGGTAAAGGGATTGGTAAAGCATCTGCAATCGCACTGGCAGAAGCTGGAGCAAATTTAATAATTATAAGTAGAACAGAAAAAGATCTTATAGCTGTTAAAAACCAAATTAAAAAAATTAAAAGAAAATGCAACTACTTTGTTTGTGATGTAACAAATTTAAAAGAAATAAAAAAAATATTTTCTAAAATTCCAAAATTAGACATATTAGTAAATAACGCTGGAACAAATAGGCCAGAATATTTTACTAAAATTAAAAGAAAAGATATGAGTGAAGTGGTTGATCTTAATATTAAAGCATCATTTGATATTGCTCAATTAGCAACAAAAATTATGCTAAAATCAACAAATAGAAAAAAAAGTGGTGGATCAATTATAAATATTTCATCTCAGTTAGGTAAAGTTGGAGCTCCTCTTAGAAGTGTTTACAATATGACCAAGTTTGGCGTTGAAGGTCTAACTAAAGGAATGGCTATCGATTTAGCAAAACACAACATTAGAGTTAATTCAGTTTGCCCTACATTTGTTGAAACTCCTATGGTTAAAAAATTTTTCAAAGATAAAAATTTTAAAAAATCTGTTATTGAAAATATACCTTTAGGAAAAGTAGCAACAGAAAGTGATATTGCTAGTGCAGTAGTGTATCTTGCTTCTGATGCTGCATCGATGATAACTGGCTCTTCATTAGTAATTGATGGAGGATGGACTGCTAAATAATGATTTCTAGAGAATTAAAAAATTTTTTTGCCAACTATCAGATTGCAACTCAAACATTTAACAAAAAGACAATTGAAAAATCATTAAGCAATTATTTTACAAAAGAATCTTTATTTAATTTTTGCCATCCTTTTGGAACTTTTAAAGGTTTAAATAATTTTCTTTCTAAATGTATTTTGCCATTATTGGATAGTATCCCTGATCTAGAAAGAAGAGATATGATTATTATGGCGGGAAAAACCCCTGAAGGGCAAAAATGGATAGGTACAATGGGTAATTATATGGGAACTTTTATAAAACCATACTTAGATATTCCACCAACAGGCAATTTAATTCATATGCGCTATCATGAGTTTTTTAAAATAGAGGAAAATAAAATTACTGAAGTACAATCTATTTGGGACTTACCTGAAATTATGATGCAAGCAAATGCATGGCCAATGTCTCCTCAACTTGGTGCATTTCTGTGTACCCCAGCTCCTATGACTGGAGATGGCTTGTCAATAAATGGAGAAAAGAAAGAAAATTTTGATCATGTTATAGATATGTTAAATGATTTATCCTTACATCCTAAAAATCCAGATCCAAAAATTATGAATCTAGAAAAATATTGGCACCCAAATCTTAATTGGTACGGACCAGCCGGAATTGGAACAGGTAGAGGTATAGCAGGTTTCAGACATTGGCATCAAATCCCATTTTTAAGAGCAATGCCAGATAGAAAAGGTGGTTCATCAAATGAAAAATTAGCCACCGATGGCATGGAAGATTTGCAAACACACTGGATACATGAAGGAAATTATGTGTGTGAAACAGGTTGGCCTAATATGAGATTAACAATAACCAATGATGGCTGGATGGGTATTGCTCCATCAAATCAAGCACTAGAAATGAGAAGTCTAGATTTCTGGAGGCTAGAAAATGGTTTGATTAGAGAAAATTGGGTCTTAATTGATTTACTTGATATTTATAGACAAATTGGAATCAATATATTTGACAGAATTAAAGAGTTTAATAAAGCTCGTCAAACAGGACATATCAATTTATCTGATGGATTAGATGTTTTAAAGTAGCTAATTTTCCTTATTAATAAAATAAGTTGCTACGATTACAATTATACCACCAATAAAAGTAATTAAAGTTGGTATTTCATAAAAAATTATAAACGTTAACAACACACCAAATACAGGAAATAAAGCGTAAAATGGAAATACTCTATTAACAGGATACATCCTATACAAATAAAACATCGACATGTGTGCAGCAATTGAAACAAAGATACCTGAATGCAATATTAATAACCATGACTGAAAACTAATATTTTTTATTTCGTTTATTGTTTGTCCTTCAAATATTGATGATGAAATAATTAGTAATACAAATCCAACTAGTCCCATTACTGCATTTGTGAGAGTAACTTCTAAATCTTTTAGGTATCTGGAAAATACTTGTGCACTAGCATAGAAGAATGCCATTAACGTAATTAATAACAATGCAAAAATTTCATTTCTTATTAAAGGATCAAAGGCCAATAAAATGATGCCAAAAAAAGAAATAAATATTAGTACCCATTTTTTAATACTTACTTTTTCTTTTAAAAAAAATGAGCTTAATAATATTGCAAATGGTACAGCCAATTGAGAACCAATAATGATCGGAGAAACTATATTTGCTTCATTTAATGATAATGTCATAAAGACATTTACTAAAAAACCCATAAAGATTGAAAAAAAGACAAGTGGTAGCCAGTATTTTTTTTTAGGAATTCTAAATCTCCAAAAAGGCAAAAGGCATATAAAGACCACTAACATTCTTAAACTTCCCATTAATAAAGGGGGTACATTTTCATTAAAAATAACTTTCTGAACTGGATAGGCACTTCCAAATAAAAAAGTGATTATTAAAATTAATAAGTAATGTCTTAAAAGCATATGACTTAAAATTTATTTATTAATTAATTATTTGCAGCGACAACAGCTGCCATAATTGATGCAAGTTTAGAATATTTACTATCAGCTCTACTAGGAACAACAACTGGTACTTTACCACCAATTACTATTCCTGCAGCACAAGCGTTCATAAAATAAACCATTATTTTAGATAAAGAATTTCCAGTTTCTAAATTAGGTACTAATAATATATCAGCATCACCTGCAACATCATTTTTAATTCCTTTTATTGTAGCTGCTTCCTCAGAAACAGCATTATCAAAAGCAAGTGGACCATGAATAAATGCATTAATATTTTCTTTAAACGCAAGTTCCATAACTTTTTTTGCATCAACTGAACTTGGCATACTTTCAATTGGATCTTCTGTACCTGATAAAATTGCAACTTTTGGTTTGTTATTGTTTAATTTATTATAAAACTGAACAGCATTTTTGAGAATCTGTAATTTTATATCAACTCTTGGCAAAACATTCAGGGCACCGTCAGTGATAAAAAGAGGTTTTTTAAGTTGTGGTGTAGTCATATGCCAGATATGACTTAATCGTCTGCCATCAAGCAGATTAAATTCTTTTTTTAAATAAGAGCGCATTAAAATATCAGTATGTAGGTTCCCTTTAATTATGATTTTACTTCTATTTTCATTAGACATTTGACAAGCAACTAAAGCACTATTTTCTTCATCTTTTGCTTCTACAATATTAAAATTTGAAATATCCAAACTTAAATTTTTCGCCGTTTTGGAAATTAAACTTTTATTACCAATTAAGGTTGGATCGATGAGGTTCATATTTTTACCCTCAATTACAGCCGATAAGATGCTTTCTTGATTAGGACATACAACAACTGCGGGTATGTTAGGAGTCTTCAAAGCTTTACTTTTGAGATCTTTTGGTAATGTTCTCATATTTGGTATTCTCTCTATACCACTGCTACAATTTTTCCTATGATATTTCTTTATTGTGTAAGAAATATTCTTTGATTTATCGATAATTTCATATACTCAATCCTTAATAAGGAAAAAAATGGATTTAGAAAAAAGAATTGAAATACCTAATTCATTAGAAGAGCATTGGATGCCATTTACATCCAATAGAGATTATAAAAATAGTCCAAGATTAATGGTTAAGGCTGAAGGTGTTTATTATACTGATCATTATGGTAATAAATTAATTGATGCCAGTTCAGGATTATTTTGTAGTCCAGCTGGTCATTCAAGACCAGAAATAAGAGAAGCAGTATCAAAACAATTAGAGCAATTAGATTATGTTCAACCATTTCAACAAGGTTTTGGCGGTTCATTTGATTTAGCTAGAAAAGTTTCAAAACATACACCTGAAGATTTAAATAAAATATTTTTTACTATTTGTGGTTCATCAGCTGTAGAAACAGCAATTAAAACAGCCATAGCATATTTTAAAGCAAAAGGAGAAGGTCATAGATCTCATATAGTAGGAAGAGAAAGAGGTTATCATGGAATGAATATTGGAGGAATTTCTGTTGGTGGAATGATTGCTAATAGAAAAACTTTCTCAAATATTCTTATGCCAAATGTACATCATCTAAGACATACTCACTTACCTGAAAATTTATTTGTAAAAGGTGAACCTGAAACAGGCGCTGATCTTGCAGATGATCTTGAAAGAATTGCTGGTAACATTGGTGCAGAAAATATTGCTGCATGTATTGTTGAGCCGGTAGCAGGATCAACAGGAACTTTAGTTCCGCCAAAAGGATATTTAAAAAGACTAAGAGAAATTTGTGATAAGCACGGAATTCTTTTAATTTTTGATGAAGTTATTACCGGTTGGGGAAGAATGGGCGCTCCATTTGCAGCTCAAGCTTTTGATGTTTGCCCTGATATCATGACAATGGCTAAAGCAATTACTAATGGTGTCGTACCCTTAGGAGCAGTAGCTTCACGTGACCATATCTATGATACTATTGTTGATGCTTCACCTACAGGAGCTATAGAATTTTTTCATGGTTATACTTATTCTGCTATCCCTGTTTCAATGGCAGCAGGTTTAGCAATGCAAGATATAATCGAGAAAGAAGATTTATTTAATAGAGCAAAAGATATGTCTCCATATTTCTTAGATGGTTTATTTTCATTGAAAGATTTAGATATTATCACTGATATAAGAGGATATGGAATGATGGGAGGAATTGATATTAAAATGGATGAGCGTTTAGGTAAAGCTGGATATGCTTGTTTTAAAAAATTATTCGAAGCAGGCTTAAGCTTGAAAGCAACAGGTGATTGTTTAATTGTTGCACCTCCATTTACTTGTGAAAAAAAACATATTGATGAGATAATTGAAAAATTAAGAACAGGTATCTCAAACTATATGCATGATAGATAATGAAAATAGGTGTTCCCTCTGAGATTAAAGCTCAGGAGTCTAGGGTTGGGCTTACTCCGCTAAGTGTTAAAGAATTAGTAAAGAATAAACATAAAGTTCTAATTCAAAAAGATGCTGGTATTGGTGCTGGCTTTTCTAATAGTGACTATGAATTATCAGGGGCAAAAATTGTAAATTCAGCTGAAGATATTTTCAATGATTCTGAAATGATCGTAAAAGTAAAAGAACCTCTAATGAATGAAGTTGCAATGATAAGAGAAAACCAAATTTTATTTACTTATTTACATCTTTCAGCAGCTCCAGAATTAACAAAGGGTTTAATTGATTCAAATTCAATTTGTATAGCTTATGAAACGGTAAGTGATCATAATAATAAATTACCTCTATTAGCACCAATGAGCGCTGTAGCCGGTAGAATGTCGATACAAGCCGGAGCATATTCTCTCGAAAAACATAAGGGTGGAAGTGGTTTACTTTTAGGGGGTGCGCCCGGGGTTCAACCTGGAAATGTCTTAATTTTAGGTGGAGGTGTTGTAGGTGAAAATGCAGCAATAATTGCTACCGGAATGCAAGCAAAAGTTTTCATCGTGGATAAATCAGAAAAAAGATTAGAAGAATTACAAGAAAAATTTGGTGATAAAATAGAACCACTACACAGCGATAAAATAAATCTAAAAGATTATATTTCTGAATGTGATTTACTAATTGGTGGCGTACTTGTTCCAGGCTCTAATGCTCCAAAGATTATAACTAAAGACATGATCAAAAAGATGAAAAGTGGATCTGTAATAGTTGATGTTGCAATTGATCAAGGTGGTTGTGTTGAAACTAGTAAACCAACAACTCATGCAAACCCTACGTATGTTGTTGATGATGTTGTTCATTACTGTGTTGCAAATATGCCAGGGGGAGTTCCTAGAACTTCCACTCTTGCTTTAAATGCAGTCACATTGCCATTTATTCAAAACTTAGCTTCTAATGGTTTTAAAGATGCTTTAAAAAACGATAAAAATTTTATGAATGGTTTAAATATTTTTAAAGGGGCCGTTACATATAAAGCTATTGCTGATGATTTAAATTATGATTATGCTAATCCAGAAACTTTAGTACACTAAAAACTATTAGAAGCCTCTACCATTATTTTTAATTTTATTTTTGCTAAATTTCGAGGTAAGTGACCAAGACCACAATCAGGAGCAACAATTAATTGTTCTTTATCAATAAATTTCAATGCTCCATTTATTCTAGAGACTATTTCATCTTTAGTCTCTATTTGAGAGCTTGCAATTTTTATCAAACCAAAAATAACTTTTGTTTGATTAAAATCTTTTAAAAAATCTAGATCATTATATCGATGAGCATCTTCTATAGAAACTGTATCTATAATTGACTCATCTAACGCTTTACTTATTTTACTGTAAGAATCTAAAGGCGCTTTTGGATAATCTACTGCATCTAATTTATCAGGATAGCCGCAACAAATATGAGTAATTTTTTCAATACTTTGATTATTTATATCCTTAAAACATCTCTCTAAATTTTTGATTCCAAAATTAAGGGCATTTTCTGGTTTTCTAGCGAACAAAGGTTCATCGACTTGAATATATTTACATCCTGCATCAACTAATCTTTTAATTTCTACATTAATAGCATCAGCTAAGTCTTCACCCATATGTTCATCAGAATCATAAAATGTATTTGCTATAGTATCTGTTATAGTCATTGGCCCAGGAATAGTAATTTTCAAATCCTTATTGGTTAAAATTTGATTTTTTTTCCACTCTTCAACTAAAAAAGATTCCTTTGCTTTAACTTTTGAAGTTATTGTTGGTAACCAGCACTTATAATTCCCTGTCCTAGCTACTTTTTCTGTGAGATTTGTAAAATCAATTCCTTCTAAATGCCTACAATGGTAGTGAATATAGTTTTCTCTTCTAACTTCACCGTCGGTGAGGATATCAATACCGCATTCTTCCTGATCACTAATTATTTCTTTTGTAGCTTTATTAAATAACTCTTCAACATTATTGCCCATTTTTTTTATTTCATCTTCATAAAATTTAGTTGGATACTCTGTATCTGTACCACCAGAAGCATTAAACCAATCAGTTATTTTTAAGTAGCTTGGTTTTGGATAGGCGCCTATAACAGTAGTTAACATATCTTAATTATTCCATTTTTCTGCTAAATGGTCCAGAATTTGTATTAACACCTGAACTAGAAAGTTTAGTATTTGATAATTGTCGCTCCTGATGAATCATGCGGTGACTTAATAATTTTGATACTAGTTCATGTTTTATATCTTGAAATTCTCTTAAGTCTGATAGATCTTTTATTTCCTCAGGATCTTTTTCTAAATCAAATAATAAACATGGTAATGAAGGAAAATGAACATATTTCCATTTATTATTTCTAATGACTGATAGATTACATTGTTCGGGTGCTAATTTTTTATCTTTTACAAATGAAGTACTTTCTCTGAAATCATAATCAAAAATAACATATTCTTTATTAGGTGATTTTTCGTATTTATGATCGATATTTTGCATTAGTGATTGACCATTCCAATCAATGGGGATTTCACCACCAAGCCATTCTAAAATTGTAGGAGCAACATCTACCGATTCTGTTAAATGGTTAATTTCTTTTGGATTGTTTCGAGGCACATATATAAATAACGGAATTCTATAAGAGGAGTCCCACCAACCTAATTTTCCCCATAAATTATTTTCATTTAACATTTCTCCATGATCACTGGTAAATATTATCATTGTATTCTCTTCTTGCCCTGACTCTTTAAGAGCATTTAAAATTTTACCAATATTAAAATCAACTTCTGCGCACATAGCAAAATAGACACTCATAATATTTTTGATATCTTGATCTTTTAAAAGATCATAATTAATTTCAGAGAAGTTTTCTTTTAATAAAAATTTTTTACATAACTCTTCAAGTAGAGGGTGTTTTTTTGATAATTCTTTAAGTGAAATATCATTTTTAGATAAATTAATATTATCTGGATTAAATTTACTGAACCATGGATTAGCTACATGAAAGGGTGGGTGTGGTTTTAAAAAAGATACATGCATAAAAAATGGATCTTTGACTTTTCTTAAATCGTTAACAACTTTGTCTGCTAAAAATGCAGTGTCTGAAAATTCAGTTGGAATATAATATGGTTCATAAATATATGCTTGATCATCTTTAGGCTTTCTTCCTTTGTACAAATCTTCTGCTTTATTAATCTTGAAACCATTTTGATTAAGATGGTTAGCCCAAGGCTCTGGTTTCCCTCCTGGTAAAACACAACCATCATCGAACCCTTCCATTGGTGATTCATATGTAAAATTTTTTTTATCCTTTGGATCCAAGTATCTGGGATCCCAAGAAGTATCCGTATATCCATAAAGACTTGGATTATAATTTAGTTTACGAACCTCTTTAGCGATATTTGTAAATCTTTTATCAAGAGGGGCACCATTATATACTGAACGATGTATAAATGGATATAAACCCGTAAGCATTGTAGTTCTAGATGGACCACAAGGTACAATTCCTGAAAAATGTGATTTAAAAACAACACTTCGTTCAGCAAGCTTGTCTAAGTTTGGTGTTAGAGCATATGGATGATTTAGGAAGCTAAAGCAGTCAAAACGCCATTGATCAGCACATATTAAAAGAACAGATTTTTTGGATTTTCCCATATTTACTTATGTTTATTAAAGTAATTAATTAATAAGAAATACACAATTTTTTTGAAAAAAAAGTAATAAAAGTGTCAAAAATTTTTGCTAAAAAGTCAAAATTGTTTACAAACAAAATCATACGATAAATTTATCTTATAGGAGAGAAACATATGTTTAAAAAAATATTTTTAGCAATTGTATTTTCTATAGCTTCGTTTTCATGGGCTAACATAGCTATTGCAGGTGGTCATTGCCAAGGCATAACTATGAGTGATATGAAAGGTGTATCTGCAGGAGCTTATCCGCAGGTTTACGAGCTAGCTGATTTTGAAAAAGCAGCAAATTGCACAATGCAGTTTTCAGAAAATCCTAACATTGCTCTTATAAATGCAACTATAGTGGGTAACTCAGGCTTGCCTAGTGTAAATGATAGACTTCCAGAAGAACCATTAGTTGTAGTACCTTACGATTCTATTGGTACCTATGGAGGAACTTTCAGAATGCTATCTAATGCGACTGAAGCTGGAACTTCTGATTTGTTATCAACACGACATGTTAATTTTGTTAGATATGCCGATGATTTAACAAATATAGTTCCTAACGTTGCAAAAGCATGGAAGTGGAACGACGATTTTACTCAATTAACTTTTCATTTAAGAAAAGGACATAAGTGGTCAGATGGAGCTCCATTTACATCTGCTGATGTTAAGTTTTGGTATGATAATCTAATGATGGATTCCAATATAAGAGAGAAACCATATGATTATCTATTAGTTGGTGGTGAAAGAATGACAGTTGATACACCTGATGATCAAACAGTTGTTTTCAATCTACCATCTCCTAAGCCAGGACTCCTTGCGCACTTTGCTACAAGCTATTGTCAAGGTTTTGCGCCTAAGCATCATTTAGGTCAATTTCATCCTGACGTAAATTCCAGTGCAGATAGCTTAGCTCAAGCTGCAGGTTTTGAAAATGGTTATGCAGTACTTGCTGCCTATTATGGAAACTCATGTTGGACAGATACACCGTCACCTTTATTAGCAAGTCCTGATAAAGTAGCTAATCTTCCAACCGCTGTTTACCCATCTTTAGAGTCTTTTGTAACTATTGAAGACACTACTGAAGGTAGAGTGTACGCTGCAAATCCTTATTTCCATATGGTTGATTCAGCAGGAAATCAATTACCTTATATTGATTACCAGAATGAAAGATACATAAATGAAAATGAAATTAGACTTCTTAAGATTGTAAATGGTGAAGTTGAGTACAAAGCTCAATCATTGTCATTAGAAGGTGTTCCACAATTAATGGATGGATCTGACGCTGGTGATTATACAGTTGATATTAAGCCAGGAATATCTTTTACAAATCTTGCATTTAACTTGACTCATGAAGATATGGCTAAAAGAGAGCTTTTTGGTAATCTTAAATTCAGACAAGCTATGTCATCTGCGATTAATAGAGATGAAATAAATGATGTAATCTATTATGGAATGGGTCAGCCTCAACAATATGTAGCTTTTGCTCCAGTAACTAGTTTTGCTGAAAAATGGACAGATCATTATACTGCTTATGATCCAGATGCAGCAAAAGCTATGCTAGATGAAATTGGTTTTGTTGATAAAGATGGTGATGGATTTAGAGATCTGTCAAACGGTGATCAACTTGTAATCAATTTTGATTTTGCTACACAAGGTGTTGGAGGAGGTGAGGTTGAACTTATTTCAAATGCTTGGAATGCTGTTGGAGTAAAAACTGTATTTAAGGAAGTTACTCCTGATGAAATGAGATCAGCACAATCATCAAACCAGCTTGATGTTTCAGCTTGGAATGTAAGTATGCCACTTCCATTAATTCTTGGAATGAACGAACAATTTGTTCCTCCGTTTGGTGATTATTTTAATCTAAGAACGGGAATGCTATGGGCTGAATATATAGATAGTGATGGAGCTAATGGAGTTGAGCCTCCAGCATGGGCTTATGAAATGATTGATGATATCAATACATTCCAATCACTAACAGCTGGCACACCAGAGTCTGATGAAGTTGGTGGAAGGTTAGTTGCAAACTTAACTGGAAATCTAGTTTTCATTGGTACTGTAGCTGGGCCATATCCAATAGTTCATAGGAATGCATTAAAGAACTTTACACAGTTTAAGACTGCATCTTATGAGTACTATAGAACTTACCCATATTTAGCACAACAGTGGTTTATATCTGAGTAAGGGATAAAAACATAAATTAAAGCGGCAATATCTAATTGCCGCTTTTCTTTTTATAATATTTCTAATATCAATAACTTGAATGATTAACTTTATTCAATTTACTTTTACAAGAGCATTTTTAGCTTTCATAACACTTCTCTTAGTTTGTTTTATCGTATTTTCTTTAATGGAATTAGTTCCAGGAACATGTGCTGAAAGATATCTTGCATTTAAAAATACTCAAGGATCATCAATTACTGTTGAAGATATTAGAGCAGAAGAAAAAAGATTAGGTTTAGATAAACCATTTTTATATCGTTATGGAAAATGGGTATCAAATATTATTTTTAAGGGTGATTTTGGAGATAGCTGTATTCTAAGAATGAATATTAATGAATTGCTTAGCGGAAGATTTTTATTATCGCTAGCAATAGCAATTACAGCTCTTTTATTTTCTTATATCATAGCTATACCAGTTGGAATAATTTCAGCCACGACAAGATATAAATCAATAGACACGACTTTAAAATTTATAAGTTATCTTGGTATAGCATTACCAAATTTTCTAGTTGCACTTTGTATTATGCTTTTTATGACAGTATATTTTGGTGACACCATGACAGGATTATTTTCAAAAGATTATGAAACCGCACCTTGGTCATATAATAAATTTATGGATTTTCTTAGTCGTGCTTGGCTTCCAATTTTTGTCTTGGGGTGGAACGCAACAGCTTTCGCCTTACAAACTGTTAGAGCATTAATGCTAGACGAAAATGATAAATTATACGTTATGGCTGCTAAAGCGAGAGGAATAACAGGTATGAGTTTATTATGGCGTTATCCAGCCAAACATTCTCTTGGACCTGTAATTAACTCCATTGGTTTTGATTTAAATAGAATATTTAGTGCCTTACCAATAGTTGCACTGATATTAATTTTAACTGAAGCTGGCGCATTATTAATTGAAGCTCTAGCTAGATCTAATGATCAGCAACTTGCAGGTGCAATAATTTTCCTTTTAACGGCTACAATAGTATTCGTTAATTTTGTAACTGATGTTATTCTAGCAATTATTGATCCAAGAATTAGAAAAGGGGTAATGGGTGGAGGTTAGTAATAAGAAAAAAGAGGCTTATTATACTGCAACACAAATGCAGCTTGTAAGGACAAGATTTTTTGGAAACAGATCTGCAATGATAGCTGGTTCAATACTTTTATTCATGATTATCTGTAGTCTATTTGCTGATTTTCTTTCGCCATATGACCCGACAATTGCTGGACGTGACAAAGAATATGAAAATGGTGCTCCGCAAATACCAATGTTTTGGGATGAAAATGGTTTTTCAGCAAGACCCTTTCTTCATACTTTAACAAAATATAGGGGTGCTGATACAAACTTCAGATGGGTTTATAAACTTGACACTGAAAAAAGAAGATATGTGTATTTTTTTGTTAAAGGTTGGGAATATAAAGTATTTGATTTTAATATAAATTTACCAGGAAAAATTCTTGATTTCAAAATACCAGGATTTACATTTAACACACATTTATTTGGAGTTGATAAAGGTGGTATCCATTTATTTGGCACCGATAAAGCTGGAAAAGATTTATTTAGCCGAACACTAAATGCAATTTATATTTCTTTAGCGGTTGGAACTTTAGGCGTCATTATTTCATTTGTGTTATCATTAATAATTGGAGGAATATCTGGTTATTATGGAGGTTGGGTAGATAGCTTGTTGCAAATGTTTACTGATGCAATACGAACAGTTCCACCAATTCCGTTATTTATGTGTTTAGCTGCATTCGCACCATTAGAATGGAGCTCAGAATTAAGATTTTTTTTCATATCGTGTTTATTAGGTTTAATTTCATGGCCAACACTAGCAAGAAGAGTAAGAACTCATTTACTAAGTGAAAGAAGTCAAGAATATATACTAGCAGCTAAATTATGTGGCGCATCATCAACACATATAATTGTCCGACATCTTTTACCAAGCTTTACAAGTTATATCATTGTAGATCTCGTAATAAGTTTTCCGTATATGTTACTTTCAGAAACAGCCTTGAGTTTTATAGGATTAGGATTAAGAGAACCAGTTAACTCTTTAGGTGTACTGCTCCAAAATGCAACAAAGGCAGATGTGCTTCTAAATTATCAATGGTATTTTATACCAGTATTTTTCCTTGTAGTTCTAATATTGACATTTGTTTATGTTGGTGACGGTCTAAGAGATGCAGCAGATCCTCATAAGGTGAAGTAAATGTCAAACCTACTAGAAGTTAAAAATTTGGATGTTAAGTTTGATACTGATGAAGGAAGAATTACAGCTGTAGAAAACATATCTTTTACTTTACAACAAGGTAAAGTTTTAGGAATTGTTGGTGAATCAGGTTCAGGAAAATCAGTGACTGCAAAATCTATTATGCAACTTAATCCTGGAAACACTTTTTATAATAATGATGCACAAATAATATTAGAAAATGAAAATACTCTCAATTTTGTTAGTAAAGAAGATCTACGTAAAATTAGAGGCGGTAAAGTTTCAATGATATTTCAAGAGCCTATGGCAAGTTTTGCTCCAGCTATAAAAATAGGTAAACAAATGATAGAACAATTATTAATACACCGAGATATTAATAAAGAAGATGCAAAGAAAATATCTATAAACATGCTTAAAAGAGTAGGTATAGCAGATGCTGAAAAAAGATTTAATCAATATGCATTTGAACTATCTGGAGGAATGCGTCAACGAGCAATGATAGCAATGGCTTTATCTACTATGCCTAAATTACTTCTTGCAGATGAGCCTACTACAGCTTTAGATGTTACAATACAGGCTCAAGTCATAGATTTAATAAAAGATATAATAAGAGAATATCAAATGGGAGTAATTTTTATTACTCATGATTTAGGTGTTATAGCTCAAGTTGCAGATGAAGTTGCCGTTATGTATTTAGGAAGAATAGTAGAAAAAGGTCCTGTAAATGAAATTCTTAAAAATCCAAAACATCCATATACTAAAGGATTACTCGAAGCTCTTCCTGATATAAATAATTTAGATGAGCCATTAAAACCAATACCAGGTAATATTCCTAGTCCATTAGATAGACCTACAGGTTGTGTATTTAGAACTCGATGCCCTCATCATAATCCTGAGGGTAAAGATGGTAAAATAGAAATGAAATTAATTGAAGTTGAACCAGGTCACTGGGTTGACCAGTGTGGAATTCAGTGTGGTCAAAATGGGTGATAATTTAATTTCAGTTAATAATGTTTCAGTAAATTTTGATTATCAAGAAAATTTTATTTCAAAAAAACAAAAAATACATGCAGTTAACAATATTAATATTAAAATAAAAAAAGGATCTTTTTTTGGTTTAGTTGGCGAGTCAGGTTCAGGAAAAACTACTCTCGGTAGAGCAATACTTGGGGCTAATAAAATTAGTTCAGGAAATGTTATTTTTCATGATGATGAAAGAGATTATGATTTAACAAATATGAACAAACAAGATTTAAAAGAATATAGAAAGAAAGCTCAACTAATTTTTCAAGATCCTTATGCTGCTTTAAGTCCAAGAATGACCGTTAGGGATATTATTGCAGAACCTCTAGAAGTAATGAAAATAACAAACTCAAGACAAGAGACTGATGAAAGAGTAAGAGATATCGCAGCTAAGTGTAGATTAAATATTGAGCATTTACGACGATTTCCTCATGCTTTTTCTGGAGGACAAAGACAAAGAATATCAATCGCAAGAGCCTTAGTAAGTAATCCAAAATTTATTGTAGCTGACGAAAGTGTTGCTGCTTTAGATGTATCAATACAAGCAGATATATTAAATCTTTTAAAACAACTTCAAACTGAACTTAACCTTACTTACTTATTTATTAGTCATGATTTAAGTGTTGTTGCGCATGTATGTGATGTTGTTGCAGTTATGTACTTAGGACATATAGTTGAAATGGGACCCTCAAGAGAATTATTTAAGAACCCTAAACATTCGTACACTAAAGCATTATTATCTTCTATTCCTTCAATTGATCCAGAGAAAAGATCTGAGGCTATTGAACTAAAAGGAGAAATTCCTAGTGCATTAAATCCACCTCCAGGTTGTGTATTTAGAACAAGATGTCCTAATCCTGGAATAGATTGCAAAGGTGGTGAGATAGCAATGGGCCTTACTGAAGTTGAACCAGGTCACTGGGTAGACCAGTGTTGTGTTTTATAAAAGCAGTATCTTTTAAAAACACATAACAAATTATGAAAAGTAATTTATTTTTAGCTGTTATCCTATCACTTTCAGGTTTGTTCTTATTAGATTGTATGGGCATTACGATAAAGTTTTTGCGAAACGATTATCCAGCTGCTCAACTATCTGTTTTTCGAAATTTATTTGGGATGATCCCATGTGTAATTGCTTTATATTTTTCACAAGATTGGCACCGAAACGGTAGACAAATAAAAATAACAAAATGGAAGCTAGGATTATTTCGAGGAGTTTTTGTAGCTTTGGCTCAATTGTGTCTCTATACTTCTTATGCTTACCTCCCATTTGCTTTAGTTGCTACAATGGAATACACAGGACCTATGATGGTTACTCTTCTTGCTATTCCTATACTAGGTGAAAAATTTGGTTGGTACAAAATGAGTGCAGTAATTTCTGGTTTTGCAGGTATTGTTTTAATTATGCAACCTTGGTCATCAGATTTTAATTATATGTTACTACTTCCAATACTTGCTGCCTTAGGATATTCGTTAGCAAGAGTAACTTCTTTAAGTTTTGAGGATCATGTTCCTTCACCACTTATTAACTTATACGGTCAAACAGGGACAATCATAGTTGCATGTATGTTAGTAATGTTTTTTGGTATGTGGGAGAATTTTAAAAGTATAAATGATTTCTTACTAGTTTGTGTTATGGGAATTGCAGGAGGGTCTGGAACTTTATTATTAATCTACGGTGCTAGAAAAGCAGAACTTAGTAAAATTATGCCATTTGATTACATTGAAATATTTTTTGCACTTATTTTAGGTTGGATATTTTTTGCAGAATGGCCAGTTGACCAACTCTTCCCAGGTGCTTTTTTCATAGTTTTAGGTGGATTAATCATTTATCTTCAACAAAGAAAAAATAATTTTCAAAGATTGAGAAAAACATAATGGAATATAAAATTACCAAACTTCAAAATGATAAAAGCTTAGATATTGATGTAGTCAATATTATTAACTCCAATAATTATAGTTTTAGTTTTTATACATATGGTGGTTATATGAGTGAGGTTTGTATTCCAACTTCTTATAATGAAAATGAAACAGAGGATGTTTTATTAGGTTATGGTAATTTAGATGATTGTCTTGAAGCTCATGGATATTTTAACTCAATTATTGGAAGAGTTTGTAATAGAATAGGGCAAAGTAAATTTAGTCTTAATGGGGAGGATTATAATTTATGTCCTAATACATCACCTGATCATCTTCACGGCGGAAAGGAAGGTTTCAATAAAAAGATTTGGCAAATAGCTGATATAAATAAAAAAAGTGACAGTATAAAAGTAGAGCTCACTTACTATTCAAATCATTTAGAAGAAAACTATCCTGGCAACTTAGATTGTAAAACTATTTACGAGTTAAATAATAACAACGAAATGTTAATTTCTTTTCATGCTACTACAGACCAAGATACTATTGTTAATATGACTAATCATAATTATTGGAACTTTCACGGTCATAAAAATAATTACAAAAATATCACTGAGCATGTTATTAAAATATCATCTAATCAAATTTGTGAAACTGATGAAGGTTCAATTCCTACAGGCAAGCTATTAGATGTAGTTAATACAAAATATGATCTAAATAATTCGTTTGAAATAAATAATACTTTTTTAGACAGTGGTGGGATCGATCACAATTATGTTCTTAAAAATCATTCAATTGATAAATCTATAGCTTACATTTATAGTAAAATTACTGGCATGGGGGTAGAATACTCAACTGATCAGCCTGGAATACAATTTTATACTGGTAACATGATGAAGGAGTCATACAACGGAAAATATGATAGAAATTACGGTTTACAATATGGAATGTGTTTAGAAACACAAATCTTCCCCGATGCTATTAATCAACCAAATTTTCCATCAACTATATTAAAAAAAGGTGAAAAATATATTTCGAACACTAAAATAAAATTAAGAAATGATTTTAAATAAATTAATTTATTGTTTAATCATTTTATATCTATAGAAATCAAAAAAATGAAAATCAGTAAAAAAATTATTGATAATTTAAAAAAAGGCGGTGTAGATTTTTACTTAAGTGTTCCTTGTAAGTTGTTAGCTAACATGATTGATATTCTAGAAAAAGATAAGGATGTTTACTATTCTGCTGTACCACGTGAGGAAGAAGGTATGGGTATCTGTGCTGGAGCTTATTTAGGAAATAAATTCCCTTGTATAATGATGCAGAATACAGGAATAGGAAATTCAGTGAATGCAATTGTTTCTTTATTACAATTATATCAAATGCCTGTTGTTTTTCTAATTAGTTACAGAGGTACACCAGGTGAGCCGGTAGGAGCACAAGGTGGAATGGCTAAAATAACTGAAGATATTTTACAAACTTTAAGAATACCTATATTGCATTGTTCTTCAGAAAATGATCTTGAGAAAATTTCAACATTTAGCAAACATGCTAAAGTTGTTGAATCACCAGTTGCTATATTATGTGATTTCAATTTAATGAAAGATGATAAATGAATCGGTTTGACTTATTAAATAAAATACAAAATATTCTGAAAGACAACTTAGTAATTTGCAACATAGGTCTTCCATCTCAAGAGTTATATAAAATTAATGATCAACCAAATTTTTTTTATATGTTAGGTAGTATGGGCTTGTCGTCTTCAATAGGACTGGGTTTGTCATTATCTCAAACAAAACAGGTCATTAGCATTGATGGTGATGGATCAGTATTAATGAATATGAATACTTTAGCAACAATTGGTAATAGAGCGCCATCAAATTACACTTTATTAATAATTGATAATGGATCATATGGTTCAACTGGGGACCAAAGAACATTCACGGATGAAAATACCTCTTTAAAAGATGTTGCACTTGGCGCTGGTTGTAAAAAAGTAATCGAATGTTCAGGAGAAGAAACCTTAAATGAGTTATCAAAAGCAATTGAAGACAAAAATAATTCTTATGTAATTATTTCAAAGATTAATTCAGGCAATGTTAAAATTGATCCTATACCTCTTAATCCTATAACCATAAGAGATAGGTTTAGAAAATTTATTGGTA
Organism: uncultured Alphaproteobacteria bacterium; assembly: GCA_902575375.1. Lineage (GTDB taxonomy): Bacteria > Pseudomonadota > Alphaproteobacteria > HIMB59 > CACPNW01. The sequence continues at coordinate 983 of CACGRD010000009.1, read as the reverse complement.
TTGTCAAATATCTATAAAAAATTTTTATGATCATTTGTGCAGGATCTATATTTGCAGACTACATAAGTAAAATAGACAAGTTTCCAAAAAAACCAATTAAGGTTTTATCAAGTAGTATTGATAGAAGACTAGGTGGATCAGCGGCGGTATCAGCATTTACTGCTAAAAAATTAGGATTTAACTCAAAGTTTATTGGTAAATTTGGTGATGACGATTCATCAATTTTCTTAAGAAATGAATTTAAAAAATTTTCTATAAATATCGATAAATCAATTATTATAAAAAATTGTCAATCATCTCAAAGTTTTGTAATTGAAGATACTAAAGGTGAAAGATTGCTTGCAGCTTACAATGATCCAAAGTTACTTAAATATAAAAAATTGCCAACTTTAGAGTTTAGAAAAAAAGATATTTATTCAATAGATATGAGATGGATTAGTGTAGCTACTAAAATTGCTATCAATGCTAAGGAAAAAAATATTAAATGTGTTGCTGATTTGGATAACTTTAAAAACTCTTCAAGTATTTCAAAGATCATAAAAAATGCTTCCCATCCTATATTCTCTGAAGAGGGTTTGAAAACATATAAAAAAAATAAGAATTTTGAGTCAGCTCTTTTTCAAATATTTAACGAAACAAAAAAATTTGTAGCTGTTACTATGGGATCAAGAGGAGTTTATTGGGTAGAAAATAATTCATTATATCACTGTAAAGTTCCTAAAGTAAAAACTGTTGAAACAAATTGTGCAGGAGATGTTTTTCATGGTGCTTTTGCGTCAGCTTTATCACAACACAAATCAAATTCTGAAAGTATTTTATTTGCTGCTGCAACAGCAACATTAAAGTGTATGAAAACTGGTGGAATATACTCAATACCTAAAAAGAATATAGTAAATAAATTTATAAAAAAATTAAAAATTACAAAAATTAAATGATAAAAATATTAATTACTGAATTTTTAAATCAAGATGCTTTAAAAAATT
>CACGRD010000008.1 GCA_902575375.1 uncultured Alphaproteobacteria bacterium | reverse complement strand
AAGAACTTTTTTTAATTGTTCAGGTTTATTAACTTCCCAATCTTTTTGAGGAGCAAGTCTAATTCTTGCACCATTTGCTCCACCTCTCATGTCTGATCCTCTAAATGTAGAAGCACTTGCCCAAGCAGTTTCAACCATCTCCTGAGTTGTTAATCCACTGTTTATAATTTTAGCTTTAACAGCCTCAACATCATAGTTTGAGTGGCCTTTCGGAACAGGGTCTTGCCAAATTAATTCTTCTTCTGGAACTTCTGGTCCTATGTATCTAGTCTTTGGCCCCATATCTCTATGAAGAAGTTTAAACCAAGCTCTTGCAAATTGATCAGCAAAATATTCTGGGTCTTTGTGAAACTTTTCAGAAACCTTTCTATATTCTGGATCTTCACGCATTGCCATATCAGCAGTCGTCATCATTGTTGGAACTTTTATTGATGGATCATCAACTTGTGGTGCCATATGCTCTTCTTTTTGATCAATTGCATGCCAGATTTGAGCTCCTGCAGGACTTTTTACTAACTTCCATTCATAACCAAGAAGTAAATCAAAATATCCATTATCCCACTGTGTAGGATTTGCTGTCCAAGGACCTTCAATACCACTTGTTGTAGCATCTCTTCCAACACCAGAACCGTGTAAGTTATTCCATCCTAAACCCATTTGTTCTAACGGAGCACCTTCCGGTTCAGCTCCAACTAAAGCTGGATCACCTGCACCATGTGCTTTTCCAAAAGTATGTCCTCCTGCAGTTAAGGCCACAGTTTCAGTATCGTTCATTGCCATTCTTGCAAAAGTTTCTCTAATATCTTTTGCACTTGCAAGCGGATCTGCTTTTCCATCTGGTCCTTCAGGGTTAACATAAATTAATCCCATTTGTACTGCTGCAAGTGGGTTGTCTAAAATTCTATCACCTGTGTATCTTTTGTTTTGAAGCCATTCTTCTTCTACTCCCCAATAAATATCTTCTTCTGGAGCCCAGATGTCTGGTCTTCCACCACTAAATCCAAAAGTTTTTCCACCCATAGACTCAATAGCAACATTACCTGTCAGTATAAATAGATCAGCCCAACTAATTTTGTTTCCATACTTTTTCTTTATAGGCCAAAGTAATCTTCTTGCCTTATCTAAGTTTCCATTATCAGGCCAACTATTTAAAGGAGCAAAACGTTGAGCACCTGTTCCACCACCACCACGACCATCTCCAGTTCTATAAGTTCCTGCAGCATGCCATGTCATACGAATAAAGAAACCACCGTAGTGTCCATAATCAGCGGGCCACCAATCTTGTGAATCAGTCATTAAATCATTGAGGTCTTTTTTTAATGCAGCATAGTCTATTTTTTTAAATTCTTCACGGTAGTTAAATCCTACTTCCATTGGATCAGACTTACGATCATGTTGATGAAGTATGTTTAAGTTAAGTTGATTTGGCCACCATTCACGATTTGATGTACCTTCTCCCATATTTTTTGTAATTGCTCCATGCATTACTGGGCATTTACTTTCTGCATCCATTTAGAACCTCCGTTATATATTCTTAATATATAAAGAATTTAAATTAAAGAAAAGTGAAAACTATAACTCTATTTTGAATTTTTCAGGTCGCCACGTCGCAGGGGCAAGCTCAAAATCATTAAAATCAAAAGCAGGTGCGACGGTGCATCCAATTAAGCTGTAAGATCCTGCAGATCGCATAGCAAACCACGTATTTGCTTGTACCGTGTAAATATAATTATCATCTAATCCTAAGGAGAAAAGTTCATAATCAACTCCATCGTTAGATGTAAATACTTCTAGAGGATCTCCAGAATAGAAATGCAATATTTCATTTTTAGTTAGTCGATGCCAATGAGATTTTTCATTTTTTTTTAATAAATAATAAATTTGACTTACATTATCATTCTTGAAGTTTTCAGCATAATGTCCACCCTCAGGGTGACTAATCATATTTAATTTACTTATTAAACTATCTGCTTCCACTTAAATTAAATGACCAAGTTTACTTTTTTTTGTAGAAATATATTTTTCATTATATTTATTAGTATCGGAAAAAAGAGGAATTCTCTGATTTACCTCAATACCCATATTTTTAAGTGCTTTAATTTTTTTCGGATTATTTGTCATCAAGTCCAATTTTTTAATTGCTAGATATTTTACCATTCCAGCAATATTTTCATATGTTCGCTCATCATCTTTGAAACCTAATTGATGATTGGCTTCAACAGTATCTAGTCCCTTGTCTTGTAAACTATATGCTTTAATTTTATTTGAAAGACCAATGCCTCTTCCTTCTTGTTGAAGATAAAAAATAACACCTCTTCCATTTTGAGCAATCTGTTTTAATGATTCAGTTAGTTGGAATCTACAATCACATCTCATACTAAAAAAAGATTCACCTGTAATACATTGTGAATGAATTCTTGATAAAACTGGCTCATTAGTAAGCAAGTCACCCATACATATTGCTAAATGATCTTTAGATTCATTTTCATCTGTAAAGGCATGTACAGTGAACTCCCCAATATCTGTTGGAAGTTTACTAGTTTCAATAAACTTTAATTTGTTTGACATTATAGTTTAGTTGGATTTGCAGCACCTTTGTATACTTCTTCAGGATCAAAAACTTTTTCTTTCTCTTCAAATTTAAGAATAACTTTAGAGCTAGAACTATCCAAAGGAATGCTTCTATAAAAACATGATCTATATCCCACATGACAGCTGGCACCACCTTCGACATCAACTCTTAACCAAACACAATCTTGATCATCATCAATTCTTATTTCTTTTATTTTTTGAGTTAATCCACTTGTTTTACCTTTATGCCAAAGAGTATTTCTACTTCTAGAAAAATAAACCGCTTCGCCCAAACTTATAGTTTTTTTAAAAGCTTCTTCATTCATATAACCTTGCATAAGTAGCTCGCCAGATGAAAAATCTGTTGTTACAACTGGTATTAGACCATTTGAATCAAATTTCGGAGCAAGCTCATTTGACTCTTCAACTTGTTCTATAGATTTTCTTTTTTCAAATTGAATGTTATTCATTTTTTAATTTTTCAGCAGCCTCTAATGCAAAGTAAGTCAGTATACCATTTGCCCCAGCTCTTTTAAAAGATAAAAGAGATTCCATTACAACTTTTTCATTAAGCCAACCTTTATTAATTGATTCTTTTATCATCGAATATTCACCAGATACTTGGTAGGCAAAAGTTGGAACTTTAAATTCTGATTTTATTCTAGAAATAATATCAAGATAAGGCATACCAGGCTTAACCATTACCATATCTGCACCTTCATTTATATCTAATCCAACTTCTCTAATAGCTTCATCACTGTTTGATGGATCCATTTGATATGTTAATTTACCATCTATACCTAAATTAGAACCAGAACCTATAGCATCTCTAAAAGGTCCATAAAAACCCGAAGCATATTTTGCAGCATAAGAGAGAATAAGGGTATCTGTTAAATTGTTTGAATCTAATGCAATTCTTATTCTTCCAACTCTTCCATCCATCATATCTGACGGGGCGATTACATCACAACCAGCATTCGCTTGGACTAGAGCCTGTTGTTCCAAAACCTCCAACGTTTTATCATTATCTATTTTATCATTTATAACTAAACCATCATGCCCATGATCCGTAAAAGGATCTAACGCAACATCACATACAATACCAATATGTGGAAAATCTTTTTTGATACTTTTAATTGATCTGCACACCAAATTGTTTTCATCTACAGCTAAACTTCCCTCAGAATTTTTAAGATCACTTTCAATTTGTGGAAATATTGCAATAGCAGGAATATTAAATTTAGCAGCTTTCTCTACTTGATTTAAAAGATTATCAATAGAGTATCTGCTAACACCAGGCATTGAATTAATAGGATCATCAACCTTGTTTCCCTCGCATACAAATAGAGGTAAGATTAAATCATTAACACTAAGTGTATTTTCAGCAACTAAACGACGAGAAAATTCTTTCATTCTATTACGTCTAAGTCTTGTACTTGGAAACTTACCTTGCATGTTATTCATTGTTTATTCTATTGGTGATTTTGCTTCTTTAGACAAGCTAGTAGCAATATCTTCTAATTTAAAGGTCTTTGTTTCAGAAGATCCAATTCTTCTAACGGATACTGTTTTATCTTGAGCTTCTTTTTTTCCAACAGCGATAATTGCTGGCACTTTACTATTACTATGTTCACGTATTTTATAACCAATTTTTTCATTACGTGTATCTATTTCGGCTCTAATTCCTTTTGATACTAATGCCTTTTGTACTTCATATGCATACTCATCAGTATCAGATGTAATAGTAGCAACTACGGCTTGTAATGGTGAAAGCCAAAACGGAAGATGGCCTGCATAATGCTCAATTAGAATGCCGGTGAATCTCTCTAAGGAACCAAATAGAGCTCTATGTAACATAACTGGTGTTTTTTTATTACCATCTTCTCCAATATAAGTAGCTCCCAATCTTCCAGGTAAATTTAAATCTACTTGCAGTGTTCCGCATTGCCAGTCTCTGCCAATTGCATCACGTAAAACAAACTCTAATTTTGGACCGTAAAATGCGCCTTCTCCTGGGTTGAGTGTGTATTCAAGACCTGTTGCTTCCATGGCTTGCATTAATGCAGCCTCAGCTTTATCCCAAATAGCATCATCTCCTACGCGTTTTTCAGGACGGTCAGAAAATTTAATTCTAACATTATCGAAACCAAAATCCTTATAAATACTAAGTATCAAATCACATACCGTTTTACTTTCTTGTGTAATTTGATCTTCTGTACAAAATATATGTGCATCATCTTGTGTGAATGCTCTCACCCTCATTAATCCATGAAGAGCACCTGATGGTTCATAACGATGTACTTTTCCAAACTCAGATAATAGAAATGGTAAGTCTCTATAACTTTTTAATCCTTGTTTAAAAATTTCTACAGCGCCAGGACAATTCATTGGTTTGATAGCATAAATTTTATCGTCTTTGGCTTCAGTCCTAAACATCATGTCACTAAATTTATCCCAGTGACCAGACATTTCCCATAGAGATTTATCCATCATGTCAGGCGTATTAGTTTCTACATACCCTGCCTTGTTTTGTCTATTTCGCATATAATTTATTAACGATTGGAATAATGTCCAACCCTTAGGATGCCAAAAAACCGCTCCAGGAGCCTCTTCCTGAAAATGAAATAAATCCATTTCTCTCCCTAGTTTTCGGTGATCTCTTTTTTCCGCTTCTTCAATTTGTAAAAGGTGTTGTTCAAGATCTTTTTCTGTTGCCCAGGCTGTTCCATAAATTCTTGTTAGCATCGCATTAGATGAATCACCTCGCCAGTAAGCACCAGCAACTTTCATTAATTTAAATGCTTTACCAATTTGTTTTGTTGAAACCATATGAGGACCTCTGCATAAATCTAACCAATCACCTTGTTTATAAATACTTATTTCCTCATTATCAGGTAGATCATTAATTAATTCAACTTTGTAGTTTTCACCTTTATCTTTAAAATGTTTTATTGATTCTTCTTTAGACCATACTTCTCTTATAAAATTTTTATTTCTTTGAATGATATCATGCATCTTCTTTTCAATTTTTGGAAGATCAGCAACAGTAAAAGGTTCATCTCTTGCAAAATCATAATAGAAACCATTTTCAATTGCTGGACCAATTGTAACTTGTGTTCCAGGGAATAATTCTTGGACAGCTTCTGCCATTACATGAGCGCAATCATGTCGAATTAATTCAAGTGCTTCCTCGCTCTCTCTTTTTAAAATCGCTACAGATGCATCACTATTAATAGGTAAACTAATATCTTTTATCTCACTATTAATTTTTATAGCAACTGATTCTTTGGCAAGAGATTTAGAAATTTGTGATGCCAACTCAAGACCATTGATGCCCTTATCAACTTCCTTTTTATTTCCATCTGGAAATGTAATTGTTATCTTTTCACTCATCTAGATTTCCGCCAAATCGTTCCTTTATTAGTATCTTCTATTTCTATGCCTTTATCTTTTAATGTGTCCCTAATAGTATCTGCCAAATTAAAATTTTTACTGCGTCTAGCTTCATTACGTTCATTTATCAACCTTTCAATTTCTTCAGTATTTTCAGTATCTTTTTGATTATAACCTAACCAATTTCCTGGATCATCTTCAAGAATACCTAATATTTTACCAGCAGAAAGAAGATTTTTTTTGATTTCTTTTTTTCTTTCATCAGATGCAGATGAAGCATCATTTGCTTCTTCATTAAGTTTTGCAATGACTTTAGGCGTATTCAAATCATCTAAAAATGATTCCATTATAGAATCAGAAGGTAAGTTAGAATTTATTTCAACTTCTGACAGCTCTAATAGAACTCTATAAAGTCGATCTATCATTTTGCTATTTTGTTCAATGATTTCTTCTGTCCAGTTCAATGGCTGTTTGTAGTGAGCTGACAACAATGTTAAACGCAAAACCTCTCCCTTGTATTTTTTATTGAGATCATGAACGAGTCTAATATTGCCAATTGACTTTGACATTTTTTCTCCCTCAACATTAACAAATCCATTATGAAACCAATAAGTTGCAAAATCTTTAGGATCTTTATTTTCAGATATGGAACAAGTTTGTGCTATTTCATTTTCATGATGCGGAAACACCAAGTCAATACCACCGCTATGGATATCAAAAGGAAGGCCTAATGACTTTTCTGACATAACGGAGCACTCTAAATGCCATCCTGGTCTTCCAAATCCCCAAGGTGAATCCCAACCAGGTAAGGGTGAGGGAGATGGTTTCCATAAAATAAAATCTGCTGGATCTTTTTTGAACGGCGCTACTTCAACACGGCTTCCAGCTATTTGTTCATCTCTATTTCTTTTTGAAAGAATTCCATAATTATCAAAACTTGGCACATGGAATAAAACATGACCCTCTTTTTCATAAGCTTTATTTTCATCAATTAATTTTTTTATCAATTCAATCATTTCTTTAATATGATCAGTTGCCCTTGGTTGAATATCAGGAAGATTAACGCCAAGTGCACTCATGTCATTATTGTAAATCTCTGTATATTTATTTGTGATAACACTAATATCCTCACCTGTTTCTTTAGAAGCTTCTATAATCTTGTCATCAATATCAGTGATATTAGATACATAGGTCACTTGTTTAAATTGTGTTTTTAATACACGGACTAATAAATCATTTACAACTGCCATACGCGCATTACCTATGTGCGCAAAATTGTAAACAGTTGGACCGCAAGCATATATTCTTACATGATCTGGATTAACTGGTTTAAAAAATTCTTTTTTACCACTTAATGTGTTTTGTAACTGTAATGACATCAATATAATTTTTAATAATTAAGTTCTATTACCACGGGTTCGCCATGAACTAAAATGATTGCGGCTTTTTCAAATGATGGAGGACCTTTTGGTTGATAATTATTACTAAAAGCAAAACCTTCTTTTGGTCTCCAGAATAATCCAGTCTTTAATTTTCCATCTGAATCTTCATCGTGATAGGCAACAATTGCTATTTTTCCTTCATGGATCCTACTCAAAGGAACTACAACCTCACCCTTTTGCACTCTTTTTCTAACGCTCTCAATTGCTAATTCTTCATCCAAAAAGCTCTCTTTTGAGTCATATATCTTAACATCAATATAACCATCACCATGTTCTACATTTGGAAAAATGATAGTTCCATGTGCAAAAAGACCTAAAGACCATGTGACTGTTAAGCTAAAAAAGAATATTTTAGTAAAAAAACTTTTCATATAAGTATCCTAATTATAATAGAATCAAGTGCTGAACAATAAAGAATATCTAAATAGACTATATCAATCAGATAAACCTCTTATAATTTATAAAACTGATAAGGGTTATGATATCTATACTGATTTTTCTAGAAGAATTATTATTAATAAAAAAAATCTAAAATATTTTCTTAATATCCAATCAAAATCAAAAAAATCTAAGATTGAAGAATTGAATTGTTATGTTGGTTTCTTTGGTTATAAGCTTCTTTGTGAAAATATAGGAATAAAGTTTCCAAAACAGCAATCTAAAAATTTTCATAGTGGCGTATTTTACAAGCCACAAACTAAAATTAGTATTGGTAAAAAAATAGTAATCAAAAGCATTAAAGCCAATTTTAGAAATATAAGTATCAATACAAAAAAATATTTACAGTTAAATAAAAAGTTTAATCTTAATTTATCTTTAAAGCAGTACTCTAAGATATTTAATGATTTCTCTAAAAATATTAAACAGGGAAAAACTTATCAAATTAAAATAGCTCAAACATATTCGAAAAAAGGTAATATCAATTCTATTGATCTTTTTTGGAAGCTAATGAAAATGAATGAATCACCTGAAAGTTTTCTTATCAGGGAAAAAGACTATAATATCGTAAGTTGTTCACCAGAGACACTCATATTGAAAAAAGATAACACAATTAGAACTAAACCTATTGCTGGAACATTAAGAAAAACAAAGCAGTTAAATAAAAATAAAGCTCTCACATTCTTTAGAAGAAATGAAAAAGAAACTAAAGAACATAATATGATTGTTGATATGGAAAGAAATGATCTGTCTAAAATTTGTAAAACTGGATCTGTAAAAATAGATAAACTAAAAAGGGTTGAGGAATATCGTGATCTTTTTCATTACGTTACAACAATCAAGGGAGTTATAAAAAATAAAATGAGTAACCATGATATAATTTCTTCTTTAATGCCAGGAGGTTCAGTCATTGGTTGTCCAAAAATTAGTACTATTCAACTTCTAAATACAAAAGAAAAATTTGACAGAAATATTTATACAGGCAGTTTTGGAATTATACATTCAAATGGCGATATGCGATTTAACATAATGATTAGAACACTACTTAATTTTAAAAATGATATTGAATTATCAGTTGCTAGTGGTGTGATCTTAGGTAGTACTGCAAAAAAAGAATATAATGAAAATTATATTAAGGCTAAATCACTTTTAGATCTATTTAACTAATGATTTATCTCATTGATCACGAAGACTCATTCACATACAATTTAGCTCATCTACTAGATAGTATTGAGCCAACATTTGTTTCAAATTATTATGAAATAAATCAAACAAAACTAGAAAAATCTTCGACCATCGTTCTTTCACCAGGTCCTGGTGAACCAAAAGATTATCCATTAACAACTAAGATTTACAATAAATATAAAGGAAAGAAAAAAATATTAGGAATATGTTTAGGTTTCCAACAAATAGTTTTTTGTGAAGGAGCTAAAATAGTTCAACAAAAAAATATCCTTCATGGTTATCAGAGTCATATTAAAGTTACTAACGATAAATCAATTTTTAAAAAAAATTTTAATTTCCTTGGAGGTCGATATCATTCCTTAAAAATGGCTGAACCATTTGTTTCTCAATCAATGATAATTACAATGCGTTGTGTAAAAACAAATGTAGCAATGGCGGTTGAAGATGATATTAATAAAGTCTATGGATTACAGTTTCACCCAGATTCATTTTTAACTCCACATGGAAAATATCTTATTAAAAAAATCCTTTCACGCTAAGAATTTTAAATTACTTAAGTTCAATTCTCTTTGGGGATACAAGGGCATCTTTACAACCATTAGACTATTTGGCAAAGAGCCAAATTTTATCTTAGTTGATCAGCATTTAAAAAAACTAAATAAAGATTTAAGATACTTTGGCATTGATGTTAAAATTTCAAAAAATTTTTTAACCAATTTTTTAAATAAATATTCTAAAATTAAAAATTACGATCACCTATTAAGAATTGCAGTCACAAAAAAAATAATCTCATTATCTGTACGTAAACGAAACAAAGATCATAAGTATTTTACTGCAAAATTTTTTAGATTCCAACGGGCTTTACCTAACTTCAAAAACTTACAATACAAAAAAATAATTTCTTTACAAAAAAAAATTAATTTACAAAAAGAAGAGATTCTTTTTTATTTTAACAACAAAGTTTTAGAAGGCTCTACGACCAATTTAATTTTTGTAAACAATAATAAATTATTCACTCCAAAAAATTACTATTATCATGGAATTACTCTAGAATACTTAATTAAAAATCTACCTTATAAAATTCATAGAACAGATATTAATATTTCTAGTTTACATCAATTTAGTGAAATACTTCTAGTTGGCTCTGGTAAAGGTGTGGTTAGTATTTCTTTTATTAAACAATTTAATTGGTATAGGTCTTCAATGAAAATGTATAATCTATTATCAAAAAAATATGCAAAAATATTATTGAAATGAAATTAGGAAATTATAATTTTAAACTATCTAGTCCAACGGTAATGGGAATATGTAATGTTACTCCCGACTCTTTTAGTGATGGTGGAAAGAGCTTTAAAAGTTCAGATGCACTAAAAAATATCAAAGAAATGATAAAAAATGGAGCAAGTATTATTGATATTGGAGCAGAAAGTACAAGACCTGGCTCAGATCCATTAACACACAAAGAAGAAGTTAAAAGATTAGACCCGATATTAAAAAAATTGCCAAAAAATAAATTTGTCATATCGGTTGATACTAATAAAATTGAAACTCAAGAATATGCATTAAATATGGGAGCACATATTATAAATGATGTCTTCGGTGGTTCTGAAGATTTATTCTTTTTAACTAAAAAATTTAAAACTGGTTTAATTTTAATGCACACACCTGCGCCACCCAAAACTATGCAAAAGAAAATACACTCATATAATAATGTTGTACAAGATATTAAAAAAATATTTCTTCAGAAAATTAAACAATTAGAAAAAATAAAAATTCCTTCATCCAAAGTATGGTTTGACCCAGGTATTGGTTTTGGTAAAAATTTAAAACAGAATATAGAAATCATGCAAAAAATTAATCAGTTTAAGTTTAAGGGATATGGATTATTATTAGGATCATCTAGAAAAAGCTGGATCAGCTTCATAGATAAAAGTGAAACAAATCAAAGATTGGGAGGTTCTATCGCTTCTGCATTATATTGTTATCAAAAGGGAGTTGATATATTTAGAGTTCACGACATAAAAGAAACGTCTCAATCATTAAAAATTTTTGAAAAACTATGTTCAAAGTAGAGATTAAAAACTTATCCATCAGTGCAAATATAGGTATCACTGCTCAAGAGAGAAAGAAAAAACAGTTGTTAAAGGTAACATTAGAATTTAGTTATCCTGTTAAAAACTCACTAGATTTAAACAATATAAATAATGTTAGGGATTATTCATCTATTACAAAATATTTAAAAACTTTCATAAAGGAATCTCAATCACATACTCTTGAGCATTTAATAATAAAAATATCCAATGCTATTGAAAAAAAATTTAAAATAAAAAAAGTTAAAATTACAATTAATAAAACAGCTGTAGCAAAAAAATATGGAGCTGAATCTCTAAGTGTATCAAACTGAAACAATAATCGCACTTGGCTCAAATCTAGGTAATGCTATATTTAATTTACGCTGTGCTGTTAGAGAGTTAGAAAATATTGGTAATATAAAAAAATTTGCAAATATTTATATTTCTTCTCCTTATGGATACAAATCGCAAAGTAATTTTTTTAACACCGCAATTCAACTATTAACCAATCAGCAGCCATTAGAATTAATAAATAATATTTATGAAATTGAAAAAAAATTAAAAAAAAATAAAAAAATTATCAATGGTCCAAGAATTATTGATTTGGATATTATTTTTTTTGGCAAACAAATATTTAATAAAAAAAATTTAATAATTCCTCACCCAAGAGCAGCTGAAAGAGACTTTGTGTTATATCCAATACTTGATATTGATCCATTTCTCAGACATCCGATCCAAAAAAAATCAATAAAAGTCTTATCGAAAGAGTTGCAAAATAAATATATTATTAAACGATTATCCTACCGAAATTTGATTTAAAAAATCTTTGAGTTTTGATTTAGAAATTAAATTTCTCTGATTTTTCAAACTTCTAGAAATATCTAATCCAAAAGGTATTATTTGTTTTAGAATGTTGGAAACATTTCTTTTGTCTATACCACCACCAATATAAACTGGAATATTTTTACTTTTTATAAATTGTATTTGTTTAATACTTTTTCTCAATGAATACTTTTTAATACTCTTTTTTCTATAAACATTCATATCAAAATAAATAACATCAACAATTTTTCTAATTGATTCAATGTACTTTTTATCAAAATTTTCTGGATTAATAGCAATACCTATTTTTAATCTTCTAAATATTTTTTTTATTTTTAATAAATCTTTTTTGGGAAAATGATATGAACATGAAATTGTCTTTGGTTTTGTAAAATCTATTTGTTCTATTAGCTTGTCTAAAGACACATACCGAGTTAGAAGTACTGATTCTATCTTATAATTTTTACATTCTTTAATTAATGATTGTATTTTTTTATCACTAACTGTGTTTGGTCCATTCAAATTTTTACTTGCAAAACCCAATGATTTTATTTTATTTTTATGTGCCACTTCAACAGATTTTACATTTGTTATGCCACAAATTTTTAGAGGTATATTTTTCATTAAATTTTATTTTTAAAAATTATAAATATATGTAAACTATTTTTTTATATATATGTCATTAAATTTTTATAGACGAGTAGCGTTTGGCCTGTCGCCAAATGAAAAACCAGATAAAGATCCTCTTAATTGGGCAATAAATCAATTAGATACCATACCTGGTCTCTTGTGGCCTGGAACAATCCCAACAGAAAAAGATTTAAGAAAAAAATATGGTGAATGGGTCTACGGAGATAGAGAAGTTTTAAGAAAAAAATTTAAAAATGATAAACATGCCTATAGGAAAGCAAAAGATGAATTAAGAATAAAAACTGGAGAAAGATATTTTGAATTAAATGAACATGCCATTCGTCATTTTCAAACAAAGTATTCCAAACAACCCGTATTCGAGCGTTTCTGGCTTTTTTGGGGAAATCATTTTGCAATAAGTGAAAAAGATTTTTTAGCAGAGTTTAGTACCGGACCCTATCAACGTGAAATTATTAGACCTAACATGGTTAAAACTTTTGAAGAGATGGTTCAGTCAGTTACAACTTCATGGTGTATGATTCATCACCTTGATAATTCAGAATCTTTTGGCCCCAATTCTAAAAAAGGAATGGAATGGGGAGAAACGATAAACGAAAATCATGCAAGAGAATTATTAGAATTACATACAGTATCTCCAAATGCTGGATACACTCAGGAAGATGTGATTCAGTTAGCCTATATCATGACAGGTTGGGTGCACAAATGGGATAGAAAAAATTTAGAAACCGGGGATATATGGTTTGATCAGGAAATGCATCAAAAAGGAGATAAAGTAGTTTTAGGAGTTAAATATAAAAATGATGCAAAAAGAGAACTTGCAAAGGTAATTCATGACTTGGCAACACACCCAATCTGTATCAAATTTGTTTCAACAAAATTATGCAGGCATTTTATTTCAGATGAACCAACAGATGAAATGATAAACCCAGTTATAGATGCATGGAACAAATCCAACGGTAGCCTTATTGAAATTCACAAAGCAGTTATAACGCAAGCTTATAAGTATAATGAGATTACACATAAATTTCATCCACCTGAAATATGGTTAATGCAATTATCTAGAATGTTTGATTTAAATATTCCGCTTTCATTTGAAAAAATGAATTATACTTTTAAGATAAAGCCAAATAATAGACAAAGACAGTTATCTTGGATACTTAGAGAAATAGGTCATTCACCTTATCGTGCTAAACAACCTAATGGTTGGAGTGATTTGGAGGTAGATTGGGTATCGCCAGAATTATTATTACGTCGCTTTTGGTTTGCTTCAGTTGAACTTCCAATGCTTGTTAAATCTGGAAACAGATCTCATGGTTTTATTTTATCTTGTCTTAAAAATAATTTTGAAGATCATGAAAATATGGCATCACTTATTGATAATTTTAGATTTGGCACATCAGATTATGATTTAGGGCAAAAGTATGGAGTGATTTGTAATTTGCCAGGAGTATTAAAAATATGAACTGCACAAGAAGAAATTTTTTAATTGGAGGATCAACAACATTGTTTCTTTCTGGATATTTTCCAAAAATAAGTTTAGCTTCAATGCAGAAAAAAAATCTAATTATTATATCACTTCGTGGAGGAATGGATGGTTTAACAGCTGTTCCTGTTATTGGAGATAAACGTCTCAAAAAATTAAGAAAAAAACTCATTCTGGAAGACGTTCTTAATTTGAACAGTGACTTCGGCCTTCATCCTAAATTAGAAATTTTTCATAAACTCTGGCAAAAAAATCAAGCGGCATTTGTTCATGCAACAAATATTCCTTACACAGGCAGATCACATTTTGATGGACAAAATTTAATGGAAACTGGAGCACACATTCCATACAAAGAAAAAACAGGATGGCTTGGCAGGGGGTTACTAGCTTCAAATATTATAGGAAAAGGTTTGGCAATATCTTTACCAATGCCACTTTTATTAAGAGGTGTGCCACAGAATAATAATTTCTTCCCATCACCAGATTTTGTTGAAACAAAGTTAATAGATCAAATTTATAATGAATTTAAGGGTGAGCATAACGAGCTAATTAAATCTACACTTGATACAATAAGACAAAGACCATTGTCTATGCAAATAGCTACTGACTCTGATGATAGAAAAAAACTTGCTCTTGAAGCTGCTAAACAATTAAAAGATCAAAGTGGTCCTCGAGTTGCTGTATTTGATTTAGATGGTTTTGATACCCATGCTGCTCAAGGAGGTGTTGATGGAGCACATGCTGATGAACTAGAAGAAGTAAATAAGATTGTTACTATTTTACATGAAAATCTTGGCCAAGCATTTGATAATACACTTATTCTTACTCTTACTGAATTTGGCCGAACTATAAAACAAAATGGAGGCTATGGAACTGAGCACGGATATGGAAGTGCAATATTAATGGCTGGAGGCTTGTTAAAAAAATCTCAAGTTTATACAGATTGGCCTGGACTAAAAAAGAAAGAATTGTTTGAGGGAAGAGATCTAAATTCGACTATTGATTCCAGGGCTGTTTATAATTCTGCAATGTCAATTTGTTTTAACCAAGATCCAGAATTTTTGCGTAAAGAAGTTTTTTGGGGAGACGAACTTCCTGATTTGTCTCAAGAATTGTTTAAGATTTAGAAATAAATAATTTTTTTAGTAATTTCATGTTAAACAAGAATATGGTTTCAGAAAATTTTGATAGTTTATTCAAGGCTGCAAAAAAAGTTAGAGAGCAAGCTCATGTGCCTTATTCAAATTTTAAAGTAGGAGCAGCTTTTCTAACAGAAGATAGTAAAATTATTACTGGTTGTAATGTTGAAAATGCTGCCTATCCTCAATCCCAGTGTGCCGAAGCAACTGCAATTGGAAATATGATATCTAATGGAAACAAAAAAATTTTAGAAGTTGTGGTTATAGGTTCAGGTGAATTATTATGCTCACCTTGTGGTGGTTGTAGACAGAGGTTAAGAGAATTTGCTACTTTAGATACTAAGATTCATATGTGTAACGAAAATGGTCATATGAAAACATCTACGCTCGAAGAATTACTTCCAGATTCTTTTGGCCCAGAGAATCTTTAATGCTACCTTCGGCCAAAAAATTTCTAGAAATAACAAATAATACTTCACCAGACATTGCCATAATTTTAGGAAGTGGACTAACCAATTTTTTTGAAGAAAAAGATATTCAAGAATCAATTTCATATGAACAGTTAGCTGATTTTCCACAACCAACTGTAAAAGGTCACGCAGGTAAATTAGTTCTAGGAAAAATAAATACTTTAAATGTTGTTTGTATGTATGGAAGATCACATATTTATGAAGGACACAATCCCCAAAGCTTAGCTTCACCCATAAGAGTATTAAAGGACATTGGGTGCAAGTTATTAGTTGTTACAAATGCAGCAGGTAGTTTAGATGAAGCTATGCCGGCAGGCAGTCTAATGGCAATTAAAGATCATATTAACTGGAGTGGTTTCAATCCACTTATTGGACCCAATGCTGAAGAGTATGGCCCTCGTTTTCATGATATGAGTGATGGGTATCACAAGTTTTATAGAGATCAGTTAATACAAGTCGCTAAAAAAATAGATCAAAAAATTTATGAAGGTATTTATTGTATGTACTCAGGACCAAATTTCGAAACACCTGCTGAAATTAATGCCTTAAAAGTAATAGGTGGAAATGCAGTTGGAATGTCTACAGTACCAGAAGTTTTAGTTGCTAATCATTGCGGACTTCCTGTTATTGGTATCAGTGTAATCACCAACTTAGCTGCTGGTATGAATAAAACAAAATTAAGTCATCAAGAAACTTTAGAGAATGCAAGTTTAGCAGAGAACAATGTTTTAAATTTAATTAAACAATTTATACAAGAAGTTCAATTCGATGATACCTCAAGAGATAATTAGAAAAAAAAGAGATAACCAAGATCTGTCAAAAAAAGATATCAACTTTTTTGTAGACGGTTTAACAAATGGATCTTTTTCAGACGCACAAATTGCAGCAATGAGCATGGCAATATTTTCAAATGGAATGACACCTGAGGAAACTGTTTGTTTAACTGAGGCGATGACGAAATCAGGTGATACACTGAACTGGTCTGAGATTCTAGATAATGAGTTGGTTTGTGATAAACACTCAACCGGTGGTGTTGGAGACAAGACGAGCGTTATACTAGCCCCAATACTTGCAGCTTGTGGATTGTATGTACCTATGATTTCAGGTAGAGGATTGGGTCATACGGGCGGTACACTAGATAAATTTGATTCAATACCTGGGTATAATACAAAGCCTGATTTAGAGACTTTTAAAAAAGTTGTAAAAGAAGTTGGTTGTGCAATTATCGGTCAAACCTCTAACTTAGCACCAGCTGATAAAAAATTATATTCAATAAGGGATATTGTGGGTACAGTAGAATCTTTACCCTTAATAACATCATCTATTCTTTCAAAAAAAATTGCAAGCGGTCTTTCATCTTTAGTACTTGATGTAAAAGTTGGTAATGGATCTTTTAATAGCACTATTGATATAGCAAGAGATTTGTCCAACTCCTTAGTAAGAGTCGCTAAAGGAGCAGGCTTACATTGCGAAGCTATATTAACAGATATGAATCAGGTCTTAGGTAAAAGTGCTGGTCATACACTAGAGATATTAGAATGCATAAAATATATTAAAAATGATTTTAAAGATCATCGATTAGAGAAGATCACTAATGAATTAATTTCTTCGCTATTAGTAAACATTTATAAAATTTCAAAAGAAGAAGCCTATAATAAAATTAATACGGTTATTAATAATGGACTAGCTGCAGAAAAATTTGAAATGATGGTTGCAGCCTTGGGTGGACCAAAAAATATTTTATCATCTTATGAAAATGATTTAATAAATACTTCCATTCGAAAGGATGTATTTTCTAGTGAACAAGGCTGGATAGAAAAAATTCATACCAGAGAATTAGGCCTTATACTTATTGAACTTGGAGGTGGAAGAAAACAGGTTACCGATAAAATAGATTACGGAGTTGGATATGATAATGTACTCAATATTGGTGATGAAGTGAATTCCTCAACTCCTTTATTAAGTGTATACTCAAATAAAAATATAGATGATAATTTAATAAATAAAATAAAAAGTTGTTTCATCATTTCAGATAAAAAAACTCATAAACTATCTGAAATATTTGAAACCATAAACTAATGAGTACCCAAACTGAAATTAATGAAGCACTTGTGCAATACTTACAAGGCGTAGGTTACCGAGAAGATAAAATAATTAGTGAACTAGAAAATGAAACTCTAAAACTTGGCAGTGTTTCCCAAATGCAGATTGCAAAAGAACAAGGTCAGTTTTTAGAAATGATCACTAAAATTTCTAATGCTAAAAATTGTTTAGAAATTGGAAGATTTACAGGGATGAGCACTTTGTTTTTGGCTAGAGGCCTACCTGAATCAGGAAACATTGTAACTGTTGATAATTCAGATGAATTTTTACCCTTAGCAAAAAAATATTGGGAATTAGATAATATAAGTTCAAAAATTGAATCGATTATTGGAGATGGTGTTGAGGTAATGCAAAGCATGATAGACCATCAACACACTTATGATTTAATTTTTATAGATGCTGATAAAAATAATTATCCAAATTATTACGAACTGTCGCTAAACCTATTAGTTTCCAATGGAATAATAATTATTGATAATATGCTTTGGCACGGTGATGTCGCTGACGAAACTAAACAAGACTCTCAAACAAAAACTATCCGTGATTTAAATTTAAAAATAAAAAATGACACAAGAGTGGAATTCTCTCTTCTGCCATTATCAGATGGATTATCGTTTATAAGAAAAAAATAACAAAGACTTGAATTAAACACAATCATCCCCACATTAATATTGTCTGTATGCCATTGTGGGTGCGGACAAAATAAACTTGCTTAATAAAGGAGTTATTATGACTAGAAACCTATCCGTTTGGAATTCTTTAAGACCATTCTCTGTTGGATTTGACTCAATTTTTGATGAATTTGATAGAATGTTGGAGTCTACGGAACGATACAATACAAATTATCCACCTTACAATATTCATAGAGTTGATGAGCATAACTATAAAATTGAAGTTGCTCTCGCTGGATATAGTAAAGAAGACATTGAGATTGAATTAAAAGAAAACAACTTAACTGTTAGAAATAAACCTAAAGAAAAAGTGGTTAATGAAAACGATAATGGTGTAATCCATAAAGGTATCTCAACAAGACAATTTGAAAGATCGTTCACAATTTCAGAAGACATCAAAGTCAAAGATGCTGAATTGAAAAATGGACTTTTAGCGATTGATTTGGAGAGAATTATTCCAGAAGAAAAAAAAGCTAGACTTATTTCAATAAAATAGTTTTGATAGGGGCCCAAAGTGGCCCCAACATTTTTAACTTTAAATTTAGAATAAATCTAATTTTATGAATTTTAACAACACTGATATTAAAAAAAAATTCATATAGATCTACATTCGTATTCTGATAATTTTTAATAAGATTCTTAATCATAGAACGTGGAGATATTTATTATCTCCACAAAAAAAAGAAGGTTATATGAAAATTATTTTTAGATTACTACTAATACTAATTGCATCCACCATTTCACTAAACTTGTTTGCCAAAGAGGTTAATGTTTATTCATACAGGCAGCCAATTTTAATAGATCCTTTCTTTGAGGAATTTACAAAATCGACTGGTATAAAGGTAAATGTTTTACATGCAAAAAAAGGATTACTTGAAAGAGTTCTAGCTGAAGGTGAAGATACACCTGCTGACTTGGTATTAACAGTTGATATAGCAAGGTTAAACCAATTTGTTGAAAAGGATATTTTGCAACCAATTAACTCAGATATTTTGAATATGAATATTCCAAATCATTTAAGAGACAGTAATAATAAATGGTTTGCACTTTCAAAGAGAGCTAGAATTGTTGCAATATCAAAAGAAAGATTATCTACAGACTCAATTAAAAGAATAGAAGATTTATCTGATCCAAAATGGAAAGGTAAAATTTGTACAAGACCTGGCAGCCATGACTACAATAGATCACTTTTAGCTTCAATAATTGCTGCAAATGGAGAAGTTATTGCTGAAGAATGGGCTGCAGGCGTTGTGGCAAATTTAGCACGTAAACCTGAGGGTAATGATAGAGCTCAAGCAAAAGCAATTTATGAAGGTGTCTGTGATATTGCTGTAATGAATACATATTACTTTGGAAAAATGAAATTTAATGAAAAGAATCCAGAACAAAAAGAGTGGGCTAACTCAATAGAGTTAGTTTTTACTAATCAAAAAGACAGAGGGAATCACATCAATGTTGCTGGCGGAGGTGTAATTAAGTACTCTAAAAATAAAGACAATGCGATTGCACTATTTGAATTTCTTACTCAGCCAAAAGCACAAGTCCTTTACAGTTCTATAAACTATGAATATCCGGTTAACCCAGATATGCAATTAACTGATGAGTTAAAATCATGGGGCGAGTTTAAAGAAGATAAACTGCCTGTTGAAAAACTTGCAGAACTTGCTCCCGTAGCTCAGAAAATCATTGATAGAGTAGGCTGGTAAATTATAGGTTAACTGTTTTGATAAATTTTAATTTATGGTCAAATTCTGTGGCGATAATTGCTTTAGTAATTATCGCTCCAATTTTTTCAATATTTTATTACGCAATCTTAGGCGATACGTCACTATGGCCACATTTATTTTCAACTGTTTTGCCCAGATATCTGACCAATACAATAATTTTAATGTTTGGTGTTGGAGGATTAAGTTTAGTCTTTGGTTTAACTACTGCCTGGATAGTGACAAGATATAATTTTTTTGGGAAAAAATTTTTTGAATGGATGTTATTATTACCAGCTGCTGTCCCAGCTTATATTATTGCCTATACTTATACCGACTTTTTTGAATATGCTGGTCCTCTTCAATCATTGTTAAGAGACATATTTGGTTGGACAAGCACGAAAGATTACTGGTTTCCAAATGTGCGATCAATGGGAGGTGCAATTTTAGTAATGTCCTCTGTATTGTATCCATATGTATATTTAATGACTAGAGCATCATTTATAACGACACCTATATCTTTTTTTCAAACTAGTTCTATTTACGGAAGGAATTCCTTCTTCAATGTTGCTATTCCATTTGGTCGTCCAGGTATAATTGCAGGTTTGGCCTTAGTACTAATGGAAACAATTTCTGATTTTGGGACAGTTGATTATTTTGCAATTGAAACATTAACCTTAGGTGTATTTAATGTTTGGCTAGGAATGAATAGTCTATCTGGCGCATCACAGATTTCTAGTATTTTATTTATGATTGTTATAGTACTTTTAACTTTAGAGTATTTGGGTAGGCGTAGTAGAAAATTTCATGAAAAGTACAGTGGTGCATCTTATACACCAACCCAAGCAGTTTCTGGAGTTAAAAATTTTTTATTGTTTTTAATTTGCCTAATACCTTTGAGTCTTGGTTTTATAATACCTGTTTCAATTTTATTGAATTTTGTAATTAAAGGTTATTCTATAATAAATTTTATTGAAATTTTTCAAATAACAATTTCAAGCATATCTTTAGCATTTATTTCTTCATCATTCATTATGTCGCTCTCCTTATTAATGATTATAGTTGGAGCATATAAATCAAATAATTTCCAAAAAATTTTAATATTTTTTGCTTCTTCTGGTTATGCTTTTCCAGGAACAATTCTTGCTGTTGGAATAGTGGTATTTGTTGGGTGGCTTAATGATTTAATTTATTTTCGTATGAGTTATGCTGTTGGTGGATTTATAATTTTATTATTTGCGTATAGTATAAGATTTTTAGCTGTTGGTAATGGAGCCATTACATCAGGTATTTCAAGAATTCATCCAAACTTATTAGATGCATCAAGAACAATGGGTGTTAGTTTTTTCAAAAGTATAAGAAAAATTATATTACCCTTGCTGTATACAAATTTATTAGTTGGAGGAATATTAGTTTTCGTAGACATCTTAAAAGAACTTCCAATAACTCTTTTATTAAGACCATTTAATTTTGAGACACTAGCAACTTATGTTTATCAATATGCCTCTGATGAAATGTTAGAGGAGTCAGCATTTGCAGCTCTAATTATCGTTATTGCTGGATTAGGACCAGTGATTTTTCTTAACAGAACAATTACTAAACCAATAAAAAACTAAAACTTAATTCTTAAATATGTAAGCCTGTTCATTATCAATTTCTATCTCGACTGCAGAAGATTGTTTTGGATTAAAGTCAGCAGGCATGTGGCTATGAACATGAACAACTTCATTATTATTATCTAAAACAGATAAATGGATAAAACTAAATGACCCCATTAATTTTGATGCCATAACGGTTCCCTTAATTCCATTAACTGGTGTTGGTTGTTTGTTGAGTTTTATACCTTGAGGTCTTATGTGTACCACAACTTTTTCACCTTCTAAATTTCCAGGTGTTTTAATTTTCCCAACCGGTGTGTGAATGTGAGATTCTTTAACGACACCTTCAAATTTATTTGTTTCACCAAAAAAACCTGTAACATATGAATTTTTTGGATTGTTATAGAGATCATTCGGAGTTCCTGACTGTACAATCGAACCTGATTTATCGAAAATATTTATATGATTTGAGATAAACATTGCTTCGAAAGGATCATGAGTGACTATAATTACAGACACATTTGATTTTTGTAAAAGATGCAGCGTATCATCTCTCACCTCTTCTCGAAGACTTAAATCCAAACTTGAAAAAGGCTCATCTAATAATAGTAAATCAGGTTGTGAAATTATAGATCGTGCAAGAGCAACTCTCTGTTGTTCACCACCACTTAACTCGTGTGGGTATTTATCTAGTGAATTTGGTAATTTTATTAATTCAATAATTTCATCAACATTATTAGTTGAATTTTTAGCATTAGTTGGAAATCTCAAATTTTCTTTTACTGTCAAATGTGGGAATAAAGCGTAATCTTGAAATAAAAAACCAATTTTTCTTTTTTCTGTAGGTAAGTGTTTTGCTGTACTACTTACTTCTTCACCATTAATAATAATTTTCCCTGACTGTACTTTTTCAAGACCTGCTATAAGCTTTAATAAAGTAGTTTTTCCACTACCTGACGGCCCCAAAATACAAGAGATACTATCTTTATTGAGATTAAAATTAATATTATTTAAAATTTTTTTATTATTAATAGAGTGAGTAAGATCTTTAACTTCAACAGCAATCATAAAATACCTATTACACTAAAATTAAACTTGAGGAAATTTATCTAAAATTTCACTTTCCCATTCAAGAAACTTTTTAGATCTATTATCAGGACTTGGATGTGACCCCATAAATTCAGGTACTCTTCCTTCTTGACCCGCCATCATTCTCTGCCATAATTTAGCAGGCTCCTTAATATTAAATCCAGCAAGATTCATAAATCCCATGCCTAAATAATCAGCTTCACTTTCCATTTTTCTACTAAATGGAAGAAAAATACCGTACTTGACAACTGAGTTGTAAACATTGCCTCCTACATTACCTACTCTAAAAGATTTATTAAGAAGTTCTGCGTATTTACTTCGCGATATTCCAATCGTTGCCATCTGCATCATAGATGCTTGAGTTAATTTCTCTACGGTATGTCTAGCAAATGCATGCGCAATTTCATGTCCCATGACTGCTGCAATCCCGTCATCATTTTTACAAACAGGAAGTATACCAGTATAGAAAGCAATCTTACCACCAGGCATACACCATGCATTTTTTGTATCAGATTCAATTAGAGCAAATTGCCAATTAAAATTTTCTACAGGATTTTTTTCACGCTTATTAATATAAAATGTATCTAGAGAGGTATAAATTTCCCTTCCGATTTCTTCAATTTTTTTTGACTCATCTGTGTTATCTAAAAGAATTTTATCTTCTTTAGCTTTTGATAAAAATCTAGAATATGTTTTCTCAACTTCTTGATTAAGAGCTCTTTCATTGGGATAAATTTTTGGAGTACCAAGAACACCGCCACCCATTAAAATTATAGGAAGGTTACTATCATATAAATTAAGCTGACTTCTATTTGTTAATGGTACTTGTGTACAAGATGGTAAAATCATGGAACCACATAAAGAACAACTTGCACCAAAAACAAAGCTTCTTCTGTTTATTCTTGCTTCCATATTATTATTATATAGGTAATTTTATTTATATGAATATTTTTAATTCAGTTAAAAAAGCAGAAATTCATGTTCATTTAGAGGCAACCATTACGCCAGAATTATGTAAGAAATTTGCTAAACGAAATAATCATGAAATACCTGAAGAAATGTTTGGCTCAGAATATGCATACCAATGGGATGATTTTTATGATTTTATAAAAAAATATGACATCGTTACTTCTGTCATACATACGCCAGAAGATTATTTTGAATTAACGTATGAATATTTAAAAGATTGTGCGGCTAATAATGTTCTTTATGTCGAAGCGATGATTTCCTCAACTCATGCTAAAGAAAAAGGCATGACTTACCATTCATTTATTGAAGGAGTCTATGAAGCTTCTAAAAAAGCTGAAGAGGATTTTGGAATTGTTTCACGTTATATAATGAATGGGATCAGACATTTAGGACCAGAATCAGTACAAGGAACTGCAGAGGAAGTTTTAAATAACCCCCATCCTTGTTTAGTTGGTTTTGGTTTAGCTGGAGATGAGCTTCATTTTCCTCCAAACTTATTTGTTGAAACATTTGATATGTTAAAAAAAGAAAATTTTCCAATAACAGTTCATGCAGGTGAATGGGATGGTCCTGTAAATATAAGAAATGCTGTTAACCTTCTGCATCCAACAAGATTAGGTCACGGAGTTCGATCAATAGAGGATCCTGATTTAGTCAAAGATATAATTGAGAAAGATATTATTCTAGAAACCTGTCCAACAAGTAATATCGCAACTAAAATTTACAAAGATTATGTAGATCATCCTGTGAAAACATTATTTGATCAAGGAGTAAAAGTAACAGTCAATTCAGATGACCCTCCTTTTTTTAATGCTACGATAAACGGTGAATACAAAGTCATGGAAGATTTAGGTTTAAATGAAAAAGAACTAACCTCCCTTACTCATAACGCAATTAAGTATTCTTTTTGTGATGATGAAAATAAAAATAAATTATTAGCTAAATTAAACTAGACAATTTTACTAAAGGTCTTGCACCATAATGCGAAATAATTTCTGCGGCAGCAATTGATGCGTAATTACCGCATTCATCCATTGCTTTACCTTTAGAATAACCAAATAAAAAACCAGCTGCAAATAAATCTCCAGCTCCAGTTGTATCTACAACTTTTTCTACTTTTTTTGCAGCAACTTCAGTGATGTCATTACCAGAAACAATAACTGATCCACTACTTCCTTTAGTAATCGTAGCAATTATATTTAATGATTTTGCATATTCTAGACCATCTTCAAAACTTTCTGTTTGTGCCATTGCTTTGATTTCATCTTCGTTAGCAAAAAGAATATCAACATTCTCAGTTATTAATTCTTTAAAAGAATCTCTATGTCTATCAACACAAAAAAGATCAGATAAAGTAAATGCAATTTTTTGATTATCAGCTTTGCAAATATCCACCATTTTTTTCATAGCCTTTTTTGCATTTTCATTGTCCCACAAGTAGCCTTCCAAATATGCAATCTTATGATTTTTAATATCATCCTCTTTTATATCTTCAGGACCTATTAATGTTCCAGCACCAAGAAAAGTACACATTGTTCTTGTTCCATCTTCTTCAACAAAAATTGTACAACATCCAGTTGAAATATCAGGAGATGTAAATCCCAATGGAAATTTTAGTCCTTCCCGGATCATATCTTTTTGAAGGTATAATCCAATTTCATCATTTTTAATTTTTCCAATAAAACTTCCATTACCGCCAAAAGAGGTGATACCAAACATGGAGTTACCAAGGGAACCTCCACCAGCCATTTCTCTGATGGAATAACTTTCATGTAAATTATTTTTTAAATTTTCATCAATAAGATTCATAGAATCTCTATTAATTTCATGTTTTTCAATTTCACTTTGATTGGAAGGAATTATGGCATCTACCATAGCATTCCCAATTCCAACTACGTCTAATTTATCACTCATTTTTGTTTAATAATTATTGGTACTAATTGTACTATAATGACTCCAATAAATATTGCAAGACATCCAAGTATTTTTTGTGTGTCTAAAACTTGATTTAAAAGTATCCAACCTGCTATTGCAGCAAAGACTGACTCCATTGATAAAATAATAGCAGCAGGAGCAGGATTAGCTTTATGTTGAGCAATAATTTGCAGTGTATATCCAATGCCAGCAGAAAAAATACCCGTATATAAAATCTCAAACCATTCAACTTGCATATTGGAGAGCTTTGGTTCCTCCCACATAAAAGCTAGGATCATAGATAAAATAAAAACAATAAAGTACTGAATACTTCCAAATAAAAAAGGACTGTTAAGTTCTTTCATAAAAATATCGATACAAATAATATGTAAGGCAAAAAACAAAGCAGCAATAAACAAGAGAGAATCTGATTGTTGAATTTCAACTGATTGATTAGAGGACAAAAGATATGATCCATACAAACAAAGTAAAATGGCAATCCAGATTATCCAGTGTACCTGTTTTTTAATTATGAATCTTGAAATTATACCAACAAAGGGAACATAAAGAGTGCTAAGAAAAGCAGCATTTGATATTAATGATTTTTGTAAAGCGTATTGTTGAAGACCCATACCACCAAAAAGAAAAAAACCTGTAGCCAAACAAAGATAAACTTTTTTTCTATCACTTAATATTTTAAAAATATTTTGCTGTTCTAGATAAATCGCAAATGGAATTACCGTTAAAAAAGCAAAAAAGAATCTTCCAAAGCTAAAAGTAAAAGGACCTATGGCTCCCATTCCAGTAGTTTGGCTTACAAAAGCTGTTCCCCATATAAGTGAGGCAATTAACATGAGTATGTTAGCTCTTGCATGACTCATAAAAATATTTGATTAATTATTTTATTGTTTATCTTTATTAATCCACCAAGACTCAATTACAATTCCGTAAAGTGGAATTTCGTCTGGGTATTCAAAAAAATCCCAATAAGCAATTCTGTCTTTGTTGCTATGATAAAGAGGAACGACATAATGACCCCATAACAATACTCTATCAAGTGCGTGGATCGCTGTTGTTAATTCTTTTCTATTTGTTGCACTAATTAGTTTTTCAATTAATGCATCAACTGCTGGACTATTGATACCAGGATAATTTCTGCTTCCATCTTTTTGACCAACTTCTGATCCCCAATAAAATTGTTGCTCATTTCCTGGGCTTAAACTGACTCCCCAATATCTTTTAATCATATCAAAATCATAACTTAACAAACGTTCTTGATACTGTGATGAATCAACAGTTCTTACATCCATTGTAATGCCAAGTTTTTTTAAATTACTTTGATAGGCCAAGGCAATCTTCTCATCAGATGGACTGACAATCAAGAACTCAAACTTGAATTCCTTTCCATCTTTTACCAGTTTTCCGTTTTCAACAAACCAACCCTCTTTTTCGAGTATTTCTTTTGCTTTCAATAAATTTTTACGGTCATTACCACTGCCATCCGTAATAGGTGGTGTAAATGATTCCGTAAACACCTCTGCTGGAATTTTATCTTTCCATACATTCAGTAATTCTAACTCATTTTTTGATGGTAAGCCTGAAGAAGCTAATGGTGAATTATCAAAATAACTATCTGTTCTCACATAAGCATTTTGATATATCGTTTTATTAATCCATTCATGATCATAGGCATAACTTAAAGCAAGTCTTACATTTCTATTATTAAATATGTCACGTCTTGTATTCATCACAAGACCATTCATTCCAACAGGTCTATCGTTATTCATTTCTGTCAGTATTACCTCACCATTCTGGACAGCTTTGAAATCATACTCTGATAACCAACGTTTAACGTTGTACTCCCTTCTAAAGTCGTATTCACCAACCTTAAAAGCTTCAACTAATACATTTGAGTCTTTGTAATAATCATAAATAATTGTATCAAAATTATACAGACCTTTATTTACAGGCAAATCTTTTGCCCAGTAATCTTCTACGCGTTTGTATTTTATTTGACGTCCTGGATCGAGACTATCAACTTGGTATGGACCACTGCCTAGAGGGATATCTAAAAATGTTTTTGTAACATCAAGATTTTCATAAAACTTTTTTGGAATGATAGGAAGAAAGCCCGCAATAATAAGAGGCAATTCTTTATCTTCATTATTTTCAAAAATCATTTTTATTCCATCATTTCCAATCAATTGAGTTTCAACAACTTTGCCATATGTTTTTTTCTGATTTGGAGTACCTTTTGTTTGAAATGTTTCTAGACTAAACAATACATCATCGCGTGTTATTGGTGAGCCATCATGAAATGTTGCATTTGAATTTAAATAAAAAGTTATAGACGATCTATCTTCAGGCAATTCTACTTTTTCAGCTATTAAACCATAGAGAGAGAATGCTTCATCCCATACTCTTCTCATTAACGTATCATTAACATACCCAAGTCCAGCAGCTTTAGAACCTTTAAATGCTACTCTATTAAGATTATCAAAAGAACCATATGATCCAAATTTTACCGTTCCACCTTTAGGTGCATTTGGGTTCACATAATCTAGATTTTCAAAATCACTGGCATACTTTGGTGTTCCATGCATTGCAATACCGTGAACTTTTTCACTGTACGCATGTTTGTTAAGTGCAATTATTGAAGTTAAAATGGCAAATGCGATTAGGAATTTTTTCATAGGTATATCCTATCAAAAAAAAGACAGATTTGTAATGAAATATAAATTTAAAAAATTATATAAATAGAATGCAAACCCTTAAATTAATTTCGGTACTTATAGTATTATGTATTGGACATAGTATGCATGCAGCAGAAGTTGATATTTTCAAAGGGATGAAACTATATGCTGAAAATTGCGCAGGGTGTCATATGGGTAATTTAGCAGGTCATGAAGAGTGGGATAAATCGTTAGATGAAGATGGTCATAGAAGAGCACCTCCTCTTAATGGCACTGGGCACACTTGGCACCACTCTCCTGCACAATTATTTCATGTCATTAAATATGGTTTTAATAAATCAAATCCTGATTATGAAGGTAAAATGCTTGGTAATGATGCGTTATCAGATGAAGATGTTTGGTCTATTCTTGAATTTATCAAAAGTACATGGCCAGAAAAAATACTAAATAAATATAACTCCCATTTTAAAAGCTAAGATTATTAAAGCAAATCTTCAATTTTAATATTTAAGATATATATTATTATTATGAAAATTTTAGGATCTGAAATCACACCCTATAAGACATATTTAAATAGACGTAAGTTTATAAAGGGATCTTTAGCTAGCGCCATGCTAGCAACGGTTACCTCATCAGCATTTGCAAACCACGATAGTGATCTTTCAATTTATACTAAAAATCTAAATGAAAACGACAAACTTAATTCGTACGAAGAAATCACAACTTACAATAATTTTTATGAGTTTGGGACTCATAAAAAACATCCCCATTTAAATTCTGGAAATTTTAAACCTAGGCCATGGACAATAAAAATAGATGGTCTTGTGAAAAAACCTCAAACATTTGACTTAGAAAAAATTTTATCAAATGTAACAATAGAAGATAGAGTGTATCGATTAAGATGTGTTGAAGCTTGGTCCATGGTAATTCCTTGGCAAGGTTTTCAGTTATCTGAACTTATAAAAATGGCCGAACCTTTAAGCTCAGCAAAGTATGTTCAATTTGTAACTGTGTTCAGACCGGAAGAAATGCCAGGTCAGCAAAAGAGAACAATTATCTGGCCATATAGAGAAGGGCTTCGAATGGATGAAGCAATGAATCCTCTAACAATATTAGCAACTGGATTGTATGGTCATGAAATGCCTAATCAAAATGGTGCACCTATAAGATTAGTTGTTCCATGGAAGTATGGTTTCAAATCAATTAAATCAATTGTGGAAATTAGATTTTTAGATACTCAACCTGAAACATCATGGGAAACTTTAGCTCCTTGGGAATATGGTTTTTATGCTAATGTTAATCCTAATGTTAATCATCCAAGATGGAGTCAAGGAACAGAGAGACGAATTGGAGAGTTTAAAAGAAGAGAAACACTTATGTTTAATGGCTATGAAGAAGAAGTAGCACATCTCTATAAAGATTTAGATTTAACTAAATTTTATTAATGAATGTTTTCAACAAGAAATTTTAACCGCAGTAAACCTGTCTTATTTATTTTAATTCTTTTCCCAAGTCTTCTCTGGGCGTACCAATTTGTTAATGGTAATCTTGGAGTAAATCCAATTGAAAAACTAATGGATGAGTTAGGTCTAATGGCACTCAGATTAATAATAATAACTCTTATGATTACTACTCTATCAAATATTAAACCTTTAAAATCTATAGTTGTATTACGAAGAATGATTGGACTTTTTGCTTTCTATTATGTCTGTTTGCATTTCTCCACTTACATAGTTTTAGATCATTTTTTAGATATTAAATTTATCATACAAGATATTATAAAAAGACCATTTATAACTTTTGGTTTTATAAGTTTTCTTTTTTTAATCCCACTTGCTAGCACTTCAACAAACAATATGATTAAACGATTAGGTTTTAAATTATGGAAGAAAATTCATTATTTAATTTACCCAGTAGCCATTCTGGCTAGTATGCATTTTTATGTTTTAGTTCGTGCTGATAAAACTGAACCAGTCATTTATATGGGAATAATTATCCTCTTATTACTTCACAGAATTTTTAAAAGACTTACTCGTCCTCAGTTGGTTCAGTAACGGGGTTCATTTCCATACCGGCAGGACTAATATTTCGCGGTAAAGGATTGTATTGTGATTCAAGATCACGTGGTTTAGTTCTTTGTGTCATTCTATACAATCCAAACAGTCCTAGTAGTCCATGTATTAAAAATAAATAGATGTAAAAACCTACCGCTCCCAAAATTTCCATGAATCCAGAAACAAACAAAGGTCCGATAATTGATCCAATACCAATAAGTATACCAAAGGTTGCACTTGCTGATACTATCTCATTAGGTTGTAAGAAGTCATTTGTATGAGCAACCGTAAGTGAATACATTGGTAAACATGCAACTGAAAAAAGACCAGTAAAAATTAAGAACAATGTTAGAGGCATAAAGTTTGCAAAAACAAAAAATAAACTCAAACCTGAAGCCATAAAAGAAACACCAATAAGAATAACACGTCTATCAATTCTATCTGACAAATATCCAATAGGCCATTGAGATAGGGCGCCAGCTGACGTTATAATCATCATATATAGAGAAATTTCAAATAAGCTTAAATTAATAGATGATGCATAAATTGCACCGTAACCAAAAACTGCACTATGCGATAAACCAGTAGCTAACGCGCCAACAAAACCTAGAGGTGAAACTGTATAAAATTCTCTTAAAGAAAAAAATTTAGGACTTTCTGTATTAGGTTGTTCAGTTGAAGACAAAAGAATAGGAAGAAGTGCGAATGATAATAAGATCGATACTAAAATAAATAAATCAACTTTAGCTGGATCGCCTAAATTTAATAAAAATTGTCCTGCTCCAACAAATACAAAAGTAATAATCATGTAAACGGAAAGTAATTGACCGCGAGTTTGATTATTTGATTTTTCATTCAACCAACTCTCCATGATTACATAAATTCCAGCTAGACTTAAACCAGTTAATATTCGTATAAACATCCATGAATAAGGATGAACAAATACTGAGTGTAATAATATAGCGATAGAAGCAAGCGATGCTAAAGCGGCAAAAACTCTTATGTGACCAACACGTTGTAAAAAAATTGGAATTGTTAATGCGCCAGTTAAGTATCCAACGTAATAACCAGCTATAATAAGCCCCGATGCAAAAAAACTAAAACCTTCTAAAACAGAACGAACACCGATTAGCGTTCCTTGCAAACCATGACCAAGACTAATTAAAGCAAAACCAAAAAAAAGGGCCCAAGTGTTTTGTAGTACCTTAAACATCTTCTAAATTTTATTGAAATTTTAGTATTCTTCTTCGCCGTCTTCTTTAGGTTTAATACCTTCGGCTATTGGATCAATTTCTGTTTCGTCTTCTAATAAAACAGTATCATCCTCAAGATTATCTTCGTTGTTATCCAAATCCAAATTATCGATATCAAGATCATCATCTTTTTCTTTTGGTTTTTCAGGAATAGGATTCGTTAGAGGAGCAGCATTAGTACTACCAGGTTTTCTGCCACGTCTTGGTCTAGTCATGGTAGTAACTTCAATTAGTTTACCACATTCTGGACATTCAAGCTCTGTTCTTCCTAGGTCGTAGTATTGTTTACTACACATTGGACAAATTCTTTTTTGACCCCAAGATTCCTTATACATTTCTATTCTTCTTTTCTTATAAATATTTTACCACAATAACCACAGACTATTTTATTCTCATTATTGAAGGTATAATAAACTGCGGGATGTCCTAAACCATCTTCACCACCATCGCAAGAGATAGTTTCGGTTTTTGGATCTACTTCCACAATATTCTCAGTCATAAAAGTCATATAAAATTTTCGTATAAAAAGTCTATATTTTTTCCTTAAAGAATCTGAAAATAAACAACCGAAATACCACTCACTATTAACATAGAAGGTATTATTCGAGATTTTGCATTCTTCTCAAATAAGAAAAGCATTCCAATAATTGCAGCAAACACAATGCTTATTTCTCTAATACTAGAGACATAAGCTATTTCTATAAATTGCATACTCCAAACAACAATTGCGTAACTACTTGTTGCAAAGATACCAGCAGCAATGCCTGATCTAAATGTGTATGTTTCTCTTTTTCGTAAACCATCTTTCGAGATCAAACCAATAATTAGTAGAGGTATTCCATTAAGTGTGAAGAGCCAGTAAATATAGGAAAAACCATTTTCAGAAAGTCTAACCCCGACCCCGTCAACTAAAGTGTAAGCAGTAATTAGAATAGCTGTTGATATTGCGAGAGCAAAACCTCTGAAGTTAAAAGATAAATTTTTAGAATAAGAAATTAAAAATAAACCAATACAAACAATTAATATTCCAACAAAACCAGCAACACTAATATCAGAACTTAAAAATAAAATACTAATGATCGCTACAAACAAACATGAACTTCCTCTAGAAATTGGATATATGTAAGAGAGATCACCGTACCTATATGAGTAGATAACATTTAGTCTGTAGAAGACATGAATGATTACGGTTGCTATTAAAAAATACCAAACTTCTAAAGTTGGAAATGGAACAGTAAATGTTAAAGGTAAAAAAATAGTAACTTCCAAGACAGACGTTATACCCATTAATGATAAAGGGTTCTTGCTTGATTTTATTATAGCACTCCAAACTGCATGACATAGAGCAGATACAAGAATTAAGATAAAAATAAAATTTACTGACAATGTCATCAGTAGATAAGAATTTACTTCATGCCTGTCAAAGTAATTCCTTCAATAAATCGTTTTTGCGCGATTATAAAAGCAACAATAAGAGGAACAGTTACAGTAACTATTGAAGCCATCATAGGACCAAATTCGTCACTATCAATCCCACCTCTGAATTCTCTTATACCAAGAGGCGGAGTAAAGAGGTCTCTATTTCCTGTTATTACCATACGAGGCCAGAAATAATCATTCCAGTGCGCAACAACTGAGAATATTGCAAAAGCAAGTAACGCTGGTATTGCAGTTGGAAGCATTACTTTCCATACGATTGCGTACTCTCCCATGCCATCCATCCTGGCAGCATCAATTAATTCATCGGGCACAGTCATAAAGAATTGCCGCATTAAAAAGATTCCAAACACCGATATGGTCCAGGGGAGTATTAAGGCGGAATAGGTGTCAACTAATCCTGCCTGGGCCAACATAACATATAATGGAAGTGCAATTCCGTGAACTGGAATGAGCAAGCAAAATAAAACCATCGAGAAAACAAATTCTCGTCCGTAAAACCGTAACTTGGCGAGTGCATATGCGCACGGTAAGGCGACTAAAACCTGAATAATGAAGATTGATAAAGTAACAATGACACCATTCATTAAGTATCTAGGAATAGGGGCTTTTTCAAATGCAAACCAATAGTTGTATTGATATGGCTTCATTGTACATGTTTCTTCTGAATAACCAGTTTTAACACATACGGGAAACGTTTGAGTTTCTTGCGCACCAATAAGACCACCAGAAATTGATTGGATTTCTTGCTGAGATTTTAATGACATAGAAACCATCATATAAAAAGGAAGCATCACTACGATAGCACCAATAATTAAGATTGCATGTTTCCAACCTTCTCCAATATATTGTTTAGCTTCCATTAATAATGAACCCTCTTCTCAATGACATATCTTTGAAAAAACGTTAACACAAGAATAAATCCAATAAAGACAACAGTGATTGCTGCACCAATACTGGTTAAGTTTTGTTGAATAGCTTTTTCAAAGATTGCATACATCATGACATACGTTGTTTTCGATGGACCACCTTTGGTGAGTATTTCGATGGTATCAAATACCTGAAATGTTCTAATGGTAGTAATAGTGACAACAAACAACGTTGTTGGACCAAGCATTGGCCATGTAACAAGCTTAAATTGTTCCCAAGTAGATTTAGCCCCATCCATTTCTGCAGCTTGGTATAACTCTCTTGGTATGCTTGTTAAACCAGCTAAATATAAAACCATGTTAAAACCAAAAGCCTGCCAAATTCCTATGAAACATACTGTCCAAATCGCAGTATTTTTTTGTTTTAACCAATATGGAAAATCCATGTTGTTTGCACATGCTACAGCGTACCAGCTTTCTTGTGAGTCTACCCATGGTAACCAATGAAAACCAAGAATGAATTCCCTAACTCCTCCACACCCATTTGCTAAAAAACTATTTACAATTCCTAATGTTGGATGAAGAGTAAATTCCCATGCAATTGCCATTGCAAGAAGAGTTGCCATAACTGGAAGAAAGAAAATTGTTTTATATATATCAGCGCCAAACCTTAGTGAATTTAAGAGCATAGCAGCACATAATCCAAGTACAACAGAAATTGGAACGACAACAATAACATACGTCGCTGTGGCCCAAATCATTTTGACATATGTTTTGCGATTGAACATTTTGTCATAATTTTCTAGTCCAACCCACTCGAATGTTTTGTTTCCTAAATTATAGTCAGTAAAAGAAATTCCTCCTGCAAGAAAAAGAGGAAAGATTAAAATAATTATCATCAGTATGATTGCTGGTGCAATAAACCATATGTGAGCTTTTGAATTATGCATTAGTAAATTGAACTCTCATTCCTGCTTGATTAAATAGTAATGCTTTATCTGAAACTCTTTTAATATTCACACTAGAACCGTTTGAAATTTGGTGTGTAAATTGTGGTAAGCCCCTTACAATTATTTTATTTGAACCGTCTTCAATATTTATATGAAAGAAAATATCTGAACCTAAATTTTCTCTATATGCAACTGTTCCACTAAATGTATTGTCATTACTTTCATTTGTAATTTCTAAATGTTCTGGTCGAATACCAATATGTAAATCTGTATTACTTTCAGAACTTTTTCTTTTTAAATTAACGTTGAGAAAACTTACTGTCCCACTTGAGTCCGAAGTTCCTTTAAATATATTTATTTTTGGACTTCCAACAAACTGAGCCACACTTAATGAGGAAGGATTGTCATATACTTCTTGAGGTGTATCAAGTTGTAATAAATTTCCATCAATCATAACAGCCATTCTAGAAGACATAGTTAATGCTTCTGCTTGATCATGTGTAACGTACACGAAAGTAGTTTTAAGTGAATTATGAAGTTCAGATAGTTCAGAACGCATGTGAACTCTCAAAGCCGCATCTAAATTTGAAAGAGGCTCATCCATTAAAAAGGCAACAGGCTCTCTAACCATAGCACGACCAAGAGCAACTCTTTGTCTTTGACCACCTGACAATTGTCCAGGTTTTCTATCTAATAGTTCTGAAATTTTTAGAGTTTCAGAAGTTTTATTTACTAATTGATTTATAGATTCTGTTTTCTCTTTTTTGCTTGGAGAAAAATTACCAATCAAGGGTAGTCTTTCAAATGCATTATAATCTCTAAGTCTTAATGGAGTTTCTAAATTTCTTCTTACTGTGAGATGAGGATAAAGAGCATATGATTGGAATACCATTGCCAAATCTCTTTCACTGGCTCTAACTCTATTTACATTTTTATTATCTATTAATACATCACCTGAAGTTTGTTGTTCCAATCCTGCAATTATTCTAAGTAACGTGGATTTACCACAACCAGATGGACCAACTAATGTTAAGAATTCTCCATCGTTTATATCAACATTCAAATTATTAAGTACTTGTGTAGATCCAAATGACTTTGAAATATTTTTAAGTGATATAGTCCCCACTCATTCCCCCTCTATGTTAACTTTAATCTACAAAATTTTATTAAATTTGAGAATATTTTAAATCTATTTATTTCAGTTTTATTTCAATTTTATTAACAAATATTCAAATTATCATTGAGTTTAACTAGCAGATAACTATAAATTCTTATTTTTAATAATATATATTAGATGAAATTGTGTCCGATAACTTAGAAATTAATAAAAGAGAGTATCCAAGTAATTTTTCAAAAACTGCTATTGTGATTTGCCTTGATGGCAGTCAAAAAGAGTATCTCGAAGAAGCATCAAAATCAAATCTTACACCAAACCTTGATAAATTAATTGCAAGTGGTGAAAACCTACTAGTACACAGCGCTATTCCAAGTTTTACAAATCCAAATAATATTTCGATTGTAACAGGCCAACCAAGTTCTGTTCACGGTATATGCGGGAACTTCTTTTATACACCCGAGACCGGTGAAGAAGTAATGATGAATGATCCAAAATATATGCGAGCACCAACTATTTTTGAAAAATTTTATAATTCTGGTTCTAAAATTGCTCTTGTTACTGCAAAAGATAAGCTGAGAACACTTTTAGGAAATGGATTAAGTTTTGATGATGAGAGAGCTATTTGTTTTTCTGCTGAAAAATCTGATCAAGCAACAAAAGATCTCAATGGTATAGATAATGTAAACGATTGGTTAGGGATGCCAGTGCCAGAAGTATACTCTGAAGGACTTTCTGAATTTGTAATGGCTGCAGGTGTAAAGCTTCTTGAAGAGTTCCAACCAAATATCATGTATTTATCGACTACGGATTATATTCAACACAAATATGCACCAGGAAATGAAACAGCAAATAAATTTTATGCAATGTTTGATAAATATATTGGTCTTTTAAATAAGGAGAATGTTTCTATAATCATCACCGCAGATCACGGTATGAAACCAAAATCAAAAGAAGATGGTTCACCTAATGCAATATTTTTACAAGATTATTTAGATAAAAAATTTGAACCAAACATGGCCAAAGTTATTCTACCAATTACAGATCCATATGTCGTGCATCATGGTTCACTTGGTTCTTTTGCAACAATTTATTTAGAAGAAAAAAGTAAGATAGATACAGTTGTAAATGCTATAAAAGAAATAAAAGATATAGAAGTTGTTTTAACAAAAGACGAAGGATGCTCTACTTATAATTTACCTCCAGATAGAATGGGGGATATTATATGTATGTCTTCAGAATTTATGACTATTGGTTCATCAGAAGATAAACACAATCTTTCTGGATTAAATGAACCTTTACGTTCACACGGTGGACTTCATGAAAGAGAAGTGCCATTCATATCAAATTTAAAATTACAAAATTTAGATACTAACAAACAATTATATAACTATGATGCATTTTACTATGCAATTAACGGAGCCCTATGATGCACAAAAAAATGATTAATGAAGCAATGCGTATTGCTGGAGAAAAAGTTACTTCAGATAAAACAATAAATGTTGAGTACCCTTTTACAGGTGAAGTAATCGGAACGGTTCCAGCCGGTACTGCAGAGCATGCAAGAAAGGCTTTAGATATTGCTGCAAATTACCAACCTAAACTTACAAGATACGAGAGACAAAAAATTCTTCAAACTGCTGCAGAAGTACTTGTTAAAAGAAAAGAAGAAATTTCTGATATTATTACTTTAGAACTTGGTATCTCAAAACAAGATTCTTTATACGAAGTAGGAAGAGCTTTTGATGTCTTTTCATTAACGGCTCAACTTTGTATTCTTGATGATGGAGAAATATTTTCTTGTGATTTAACTCCGCATGGAAAAGCGAGAAAAATATTTACCATAAGAGAACCTTTAACGGCAATTTCGGCAATCACTCCATTTAATCATCCTTTGAATATGGTAGCGCATAAAATTGCACCTTCAATTGCAACTAATAATTGTACTGTATGTAAACAAACAGAATTAACACCCTTAACAGCAATGGTACTCGCTGATGTTTTATATGAAGCAGGTTTACCACCAGAAATGTTTTCAGTTGTAACTGGATGGCCTCAAGATATCGGATCAGAAATGATCAAGAATCCAAATATTGATCTAATTACTTTTACAGGCAGTGTAGGTGTAGGAAAATTAATTGCTGAACAAGCTGGATACAAAAGAACAGTTCTTGAGCTTGGTGGTAATGATCCTTTAATTGTTTTAAATGACTTAGATGGTGATGATCTTAAAAAAGCTGTTGAGCTAGCTGTTACTGGAGCAACGAAAAACTCTGGTCAACGTTGTACAGCTGTTAAAAGAATACTGGTTCAAGAATCCATTGCAGATCAATTTGTTGAAATGGCTCTCGAGCGTGCTAAGAAAATTAAATTTGGTGATCCTATGAATATGGAAACAGACTTAGGCACTGTTGTTAATGCTCAAGCTGCAGAACTTTTTGATAAAAGAGTTTCTATGGCTGAAGAAGACGGTGCAAAAATTTTATATCACCCTGGAAGAAAGGGTGCTTTGTTACCTCCAATAGTTGTAGATCATGTTGATCCTAAAAGTGAATTAGTTTTAGAAGAAACATTTGGTCCAGTTATACCAATCATTCGTGTGCCTAAAGACGATGAAGCTGTAATGAAAATATCTAATTCAACTGCATTCGGATTATCATCTGGTGTATGTACAAATAACTTCATGCGAGCAAAAAAATATATTCAAGGCTTAAATGTTGGAACTGTAAATATTTGGGAAGTTCCAGGCTATAGAATTGAAATGTCTCCTTTTGGAGGAATTAAAGATTCAGGTCTTGGTTATAAAGAAGGTGTAATTGAAGCAATGAAAAGCTTTACAAATGTAAAAACCTTCTCACTACCCTGGTAAAAATCATTTTTTCTCTAATTTTTCTTTATTGCTGTGGAAAAATAAGCTTATTTTTTAGTAATATTTTCGTAATAAAATTGTAACCCTTTGCGGCTACATGTTAGATTAAATTATTATATTCAATCGGAGGATTAAATGAAAAAATTAATTACAGGATTGGCAGCCGTATTAGCTTTCGGTTTTTATGGTTCTGTTAATTCAGCTAAGTCTATTGAAATAGAAGTAGCTTATCCTTATTCAGGATTATTCGATGTTACGTTTCAAGCTATTATGCCAGAGTTTGAAAAAGCACATCCAGATATTCAAGTTAAATTTAGAGCAACTTATGAAAACTATGAGGATGCAACTGCAACAATCTTCAGAGAGTCTACTTCAGGTAATTTACCAGATGTAACGATGCAAGGTCTTAACAGACAAGCACCTCTAGTTGATAAAGGTATTGCAAAGTCTTTAGAGCCATTTATTGCAAAAGAGGCAGCTTTTGAAAAAGATGGTTACCATTCTGCTATGTTAAGTCTTTCAACATTCGGTGGTGAAGTTTATGGATTACCATTTTCTGTATCAACGCCAGTTGGATATTATAACATGGATTTATTAGCTGAAGCAGGTGTAGATAGTATTCCAACTAACTGGGACGAAGTTATTGCAGCATGTAATAAATTGGAAGCAGCAGGTAAAGGAACTCTATACTTTGGTTGGAACATCACAGGTAACTGGTTCCACCAAGCATTAATGCATACTCAGAATGTTCCAATGGTTAAAGATGGAGCTGTAAATATGGGTGGTGATGCAGGACTTGCAACGTTAGAGCAAATGAAAGCAATCATGAGTGGATGTAATATGCCAAACTACTCAATTGCTGATGGTCAAGCTGCGTTTAACGCAGGTACTATTGGTATGATGTTCTGGTCTACTTCAAGCTTGGGTTCAGTTAATGCTGCAAAGGCAGACTTCGTTCTAAAAACTGCACCGTTCCCTGGAATGGCTGGAGTAAACAATGGAACACCAGCAAGATTACCAGCAGGTGGAAACGCTGCAATGTTAGTGTCTACATCTGATGACCCAGCAAGAGTTGATGCTGCATGGACTTTCTTAAAGTTCATTACATCAGGTATCGGTGCTGCATTAGTCGCTGAAACAACTGGATATGTTCCACCAAACAAAGCAGCGAATGAATTATTAGGAGATTTCTATAGTAAAAACCCTAATAAACTTACTGCTGTTGAACAACTTCCACTTCTTGCAGATTGGTTTGCATATCCTGGAGAAAATGGATTAGCTGTTACACAGGTAATCTATGATTACACGGAAGAAATTGCTACAGGCGACGCTGATGATATGGCAGATCTTCAAGAAGAAATGATGGAAGAAATAAACGATCTTA
This sequence comes from uncultured Alphaproteobacteria bacterium, assembly GCA_902575375.1. GTDB lineage: Bacteria > Pseudomonadota > Alphaproteobacteria > HIMB59 > CACPNW01. The sequence goes on along the minus strand of CACGRD010000008.1, from coordinate 612 downwards.
TGTAATTTGAGATTATTTATTATTAACTTTTTATTACAGCGGCTTTATAAAAGCCGCTGTTTTATTTTAAATTTAAATGGGAGTAAAAATAGATGCCTCTTACAACAACTACAATAGGTGCTTATCCAAAACCTAAACAAACACCCATTCAAGATTGGTTTTTAGGGACAAAATCAGAAGAAGAGAGAAAAGCATCAAAAGGATTATTATCAAATTGGTCACCTGGCGCATATGAAAAAGCATTAGAGTCTGCAGGTGCGGATGCTGAAAAATTATTTTTGGCAGCAATTAAAGAAGTTATAACTGATCAAGTAAGTGCGGGTATTGATGTTCCAACAGATGGGGAAGTTAGGCGCGAGAGTTATGTATTATATCAATGTCGATTTTTAAATGGTGTAAGTTTTAAGGAAGTTACACATAAGTCAGTAAGACAGGGTGCGTTCGAAGCTGACCTTCCAACTATTGTTGCACCAATTTCAAGTAAAGAAATACGTATGCATTTAGACTGGAAGAGTGCACAACAATTTACAAAAAACCCAGTTAAAATTACGCTACCTGGACCAATGACAATTACAGATTCAATTGCCAACAATTACTATGATGACATGAAAA